>RPQV01000172.1 GCA_003818595.1 Calditrichota bacterium | reverse complement strand
TTCCCGAGGTGATGCAGCAGGAAGTTCTGGCGCAGTTTGAACCCGAAGGCCGCGCGGATGTCGAACGGCTGATGGTGCATGAAGAGGACACCGCCGGCGGCATCATGGCGCTGGAGTTCATTGCGGTGTATGAGGATGAAACCGTTGAAGATGCACTGCAGGAAATTCGGGAGAGCGCGCATGAGGTCGATGAGGTTTTTTATGTCTATGCCATCGACCGCAACGGGCGGCTGGTGGGCGTTGTGCCCATCAACCATCTGCTGCTGCGCAAACCGAGCTGCCTCATCCGCGACATCATGCACACCGAAATCATTTCGGTTACCTTGGACACCGATCAGGAGCATGTCGCGCGCATCGCCCGCAAATATGACCTTTCCGCCGTGCCGGTCGTGGACGACGACGGGAAACTCGTGGGCCGCGTCACCATCGATGACATTGTCGACGTTCTGCAGGAAGAAGCGAACGAGGATATCCAGCGCATGGCGGGTATCTCCGATGAGGAAGTTCTGCAGGAGAATTCGGCGTTTCGTATTTCACGCAACCGCCTGCCCTGGCTGTTGATTTCCTTCATGGGTGAACTCGGCTCGGCGGCAGTGCTCGATCACTTTAATGCGACGCTTGAAGAGATCATCATCTCGGCATTTTTTATTCCGGTGATCATGGCGACAGGCGGCAATGCGGGCATTCAATCCAGCACCATTGTCGTGCGCAGCCTGGCTTTAGGTGAAGGCGGCGTCACCGGCGTCTGGAATCGCGTCCTGCGCGAGCTGAGGGTCGCCATCCTCAATGGCTCTATCATCGGATTACTCCTCTTCTCGGTCATTTCACTGTGGAAAGATAATATGGAATTCGGGATGATCGGCGGCCTGGCAATGCTTCTGGTGATGATCAATTCCGCTGTGTTCGGCGCGCTGATTCCATTCCTATTGAATAAATTGAAAATCGATCCGGCCATTGCGACCGGCCCCTTTATCACCACGGCGAACGACATTTTCGGTTTGCTGATTTATCTGAGCATGGCGACGTTTTATCTGCTTTTCTGGCGGTAACCGATGGCCATCCAAAAAGCCGAAGGCATTGTGCTGCGTCGCCGCAGCCAGGGCGAAACCAGCAAAATCATCACCTTTTATACACGGGAATTCGGCAAGCTCTCCCTGATGGCAAAAGGATCGCGGGGAATTCATTCCAAATATCTGGGAACATTGGAAACCTATAATCATCTCTCCATCGTCTTTTATCAAAAGGATCAACGCCAGCTGCAATACCTGAGTCAGGCTTCCATTGTCCGATCCTTTGCCACATTTTCGACTCAACTGGCCAAGTTTTCATTGGCGAGCATTCCCTGTGAGGTGGTCGAAAAAGCAGAGATCGACAACCATCCGCACCCGCAACTTTATCACCTGCTGCTCGATACCCTCACCGCCATCGATGAGCACCACAGCGGTCTGCGGAACATCGTCCGGGCGTTCATTCTTCAGTACGCGGTTCACTCCGGATTTGAGCCTGAACTCGACCGGTGTCACCATTGTTCGCGTCCCGATCCGGCTGATCTCAATTTCTTTTTCCTGACGGACGGTTATTATATCTGCGGTCGCTGCACTTCCGGTGATGTCCAGAGCCGACGCATCAGCGGATATGGAGTGCAACTGCTGCGCTGGCTGATCAAATGCCCGGTCGGATCAGCCGTCGACGCTCAGGTCTCCGCTGCCATGGGGAGCGAACTCGATCTTCTTCTCTTCGATTATCTGAAAACACATTTCGAATCACTAACAGTCATTCATTCGTATGATCAGTTGTTAAAGTTATCGGCAGAATTTGCCCCGAACAAGTCAAACCCCCAGTGATAAATAAATGAAATCTCGAACAACCGAAATCCAAGTCGCCAAACAATTCTTTACTTTTGCCGAGCCGCCGCACGAGATGGCGCTCGAAAGCGGGGAAAAACTCGGTCCCGTCACCCTCGCGTACGAGACCCTCGGGACATTGAACGATTCCCGCAGCAATGCCATCCTCATCTGCCATGCCCTGTCGGGAGATTCGCATGTCGCGGGTTATTATTCAGAAACAGACCGTAAACCGGGATGGTGGGATTTTATGATCGGCCCCGGACGTTCGATCGACACCGACAAATACTTTATCATCTGTTCCAACATCATCGCCGGCTGCCAGGGCTCAACCGGCCCTTCATCTCTACTGCCGTCGGGAGATCGTCACTATAATCTCAGCTTTCCGGTGGTCACCGTCGCCGATATGGTGCGGGCGCAAGCCGCTCTGCTCGATCATCTCGGCATCGAAAAGCTTTTGTGCGTGATGGGCGGATCCATGGGCGGAATGCAGGCCCTGGAGTGGATGGTCGAGTATCCCCATCGGGTGGCTTCCGCCATTCCGCACGCCACTACCTCGCGTCTCAATGCTCAGGGCATCGCCTTTCATGAAGTGGGACGTCAGGCGATCTATGCCGACCCCCTGTGGCGAAAGGGCGATTATCTCGAGTTCGGGCAGGCGCCGGGTCAGGGATTGGCGGTCGCCCGCATGCTGGCGCATATCACCTATTTGAGCGAGGAATCGATGCGTCAGAAATTCGGCCGCCGCCTGCGCCAAAAGGAACGATACGGCTATGATTTTTCGCTCGATTTTGAAGTGGAAAGTTATCTCCGCTATCAGGGCGAAGCCTTTGTACAGCGATTTGATGCTAATTCTTATCTCTATATCACCAAGGCGATCGATTATTTTGATCTCAAGCGCGATTACGGCTCTTTGGAAGAAGCATTTTCCCGCGTGACCGCCCAGGTGCTGGTGTTTTCGTTCAATTCGGACTGGCTGTTCCCGACCTATCAGAACCAGGAAATTGTGCGCGCGCTCAAGGTTCACCGCAAAGCGGTGAGTTTTGTCGAATTCAATTCACCTTACGGCCATGATTCATTTTTGATCGAAAATCCGCAGCAGGAAAAATTGGTTGCCGATTTTATCGCTCATGTCTATGATCAGCAATCACGTTCGTGACGATCTCATGACACCATCCATCGGCAGTTGCGGCTGTTCATCGCGATTCTGTTGACCCATATCCCGAGGCGACTCTATGGTTTTCAAACATCACTTTACCCGTCCCGACTTGAATATCATCTTTGACCTGATTCCACCGCAGAGCGCGGTGTTGGATTTGGGTTGCGGCGAGGGCAGCTTGCTGCACAAACTGATCAGGGAAAAACAGGTTCAGGGGCATGGCGTCGAATTGTCGGACGAATCGGTTTTCGAATGTGTGGCCAAAGGCGTTCCGGTTGTTCATTCCGACCTGAATGAAGGATTGGATGATTATCCCGATGCGGCCTTTGATTATGTGGTGCTCAGCCAAACCCTGCAGCAGGTGGCGCGGCCGGATCGCATTCTGCCGGAAATGCTGCGCGTGGGCCGCACCGGCATCATCAGTTTCATCAATTTCGGCTATTGGCGGGTGCGCGGTTCTTTATTCTTCAGGGGGAAAATGCCGAAATCCAAGGCGCTCCCGTTTGAGTGGTACGATACCCCCAACATCCATTTGTCGACGATCAGCGATTTTCGCCGCCTGTGCAGCAGCAAAGGCATTCAAATCATCAGACAAATCAACATTGTGCACCATAAACAAGGGCGACTGCTGCCGAACATCCTGCCCAATCTTTTTACCGAACTGGCCGTCTTTGTCATCAAATCGCGTTAATTTCCCCCTTTTTCAACCTTCCCGATTATTTCTTTGACTTTTTAGCGTTTGCCGCGTATCATATGGTGAAAACAAAGCAACCCTGCGAGGGAGATATAGTGGCGCAACAGATACACGAGGTGATTGCTCGGGCTCGGAACGGTGATATGCAGGCTTTCAGGCAGCTTGTCGATATGCATCAGCAGTTTGCCTATCGCGTCGCCTTTCGCCTGCTGGCCAATCACGACGACGCGCGCGATGTGGTGCAGGAATCGTTTATTCGCGTGTGGAAGAACCTGCCGCGATTCGATGACCGAAGTAAATTCACCACCTGGCTGTACAAGATCGTGGTGCATTTGTGTTATGACGATCTGCGCAGCGCCTACAAGAGGTACAAGTGCGATGCCGACTGTCGGGATCGCTCGTGGGAACAATTGCCGATTCAGGAAGAGAGCGGCGACGCCGATATGATCGAGCACTATCGCCGACTATCCGCCGGTCTCAAACCGCGGCAGCAGGTCGTCTTTATTCTGCGCGATCTTGAAGAGCTCGAGCTGGGGGAAATTGCCGCCATCCTCAAGATTTCGATCGGCGCCGTGAAAAGCAATCTCTATTATGCACGACTAAATATTCGCCAAAAAGCGAAAGAAATGGATTTGGAATTATGAACTGTCGTCATTATCGCAAACTGCTGCTGTTCAAAGCAGAAGAGTTGACGGCGCGCGAACGAACACTGCTGCAGCGCCATCTGGCAGCCTGCAGCCGCTGCCGTGAACAATACCGCGAGCTCGATCTCCACCAGCAGTGGCTCGATAAGATCAAGCGTGAACAGGTTGTTCATCCGCCGGACAATCTGACGGACGAGATCATCAGAAGCATCCGCCGCAACGGCAGGCAATCCATCAACGGCAAGCACTCCCTCGTAATAACAGATCGGATATTCGAGTTCTTCGCCCGCGGCAGCGTGCGGCTGGCCTTTGCCGCTGTGGTGTTCGTTCTGGCCGCACTCTTTGCCGCCCAGGAATGGATCGTGCTGCAGCGGATTCAGCATTTGGAGAAAAGCCTGCAGGCGCAAAATATCTCGCCCTCCTGGTCAGCGCTGGTGGAGCAGCGGGTAGAGTCAATGTCCGCTTTCGCGGGCGATCAGCAACAAATCGTCATTGATCGGGAAATGCTCCAATCCCTGCTCGCTGCCCATGACAAACTGCAAATGGAAAACAAACTGCTGCTCGAGATCATCGTAAAGCAGGCGGAAAAAGCGCATATTCAATGGGAGGACGGCCTGACCGAGGGAGAGTTGAAAAAATTACTCACGGACAAGAACGTACAGTTGCCATTAACAGAATTGTAGAGGTTTATGATGAGATCAACACTTTTATTGCTGCTGGTTTTCCTGCTGCTGGCGGGATGCAAAACCGTCACCATCACCACGGTGGTTCATTCCGATCAATCCATCGAACGACTGGTGTCGGTGGAGGGTGATTCCGCCTCGGCTGACGAAACCGGTTATCCGTTTCCGCTGGTCGGTTCATGGAGCTCATCGCGCAAGCGGGACGAGGCCGATTCGACCAAGTATGTCTACACCCGCTTTAAAAGTTTCCGCCGCGTCGAGCAGTTGAACCAGGAATTCCCCGTGCGCCAGGACACGGTTCAGGTCAATACCCAAGTCAGGTTGCAGAAAAAGTTTCGCTGGTTTTACTCATTCTATCACTATGAAGAGACCTATTACGCCTTTTCGCCGTTCAGACTGTTGAAATTGGAAGACTATTTAACTCTGGAAGAGTTGAAGATTTATCAAATTGATCAGGACAGTTCGGTGATCAAGGACAAAGTAGAAGATTTCGAAAGCCGAGTCGTGTTTGAGGAATTCTATCAAACCCTGCTGCGGGCGGTTAAAGACTCGCCGCAGCATGAGGAAATGTTGCCTTTGATCGAAAAGCAGGAGGATGAGCTGTATGAACTGGTGAAAAGTGAATTATCGTTCGATGAGGATCAGACGACCCCGGGCATGCAGTTTCTCGTGTTGGCGGACAAGTTGCTCAAACCGGCACATTCGTTTGTGGCCCTGCACCCCGCTTTCGCGGGACCAGAACGTAAATTCCGCGAGCTGCTCGAGTTCTATGGAAAAGATTCGATTTCCGGGGACACTTTTCACCACGTGGTCATCATGCCCGGACGCGTCATCGACACCAATGCCAATCACTCCATCAAGACGAGCGAAGTGGCCTGGGAATTTGGGTATGATCGTTTTCCCTATCAAAACATGGTGATGTGGGTCGAGTCCCGCAAACTCAACGGGCTGCCGATGGTGTTGACCGGGCTGCTCTTGCTCGCCGGGCTGATCATGCTGTGGATTTCAGCCGGACGCGCGCGTCGTAAAAAACTGGCGGCTCAAGGCATTGCCTGGGAAAACCGCCGCCGCTTCATTCTGAAATGGTGGATCAGCGTTTTGCTGATGGTGACGGGACTGGGAATGATCGGTTGGTTTCTCTATATGTTCATCATCTTTAATACCGAGCCCATGTTCGCGCTCCTGAATTTTCTCCATGCCACCCCCAGGGACAATGCGATGTTCATCTCCTTGATCGCCGTGGGCGTGATCCTGTTCGTCATCGGCTTCTGGCATCTTGTGGTTTGGGCCAAGTTGCGGAAACGTCGTTTGGAAAAAGCAAGCCGCAACGAAGAATGAATCATTTTTATACAGTAACAGATTTTTTCCCGCACAGAGCCACCACCCCGCAAGTCATTGCAAAGCGTTCCTTCCCGCTGGAGATTTTCGACCATCAATTGGGAAGATGCAGCGGGAAGGAACGCTGAAGCAATAATCGTTCGAACACGATTTACAGGATTTTCAGGATGAACAGGATTTTCCACCGGCTGGTAGGTATTCGTGAAAAAAGACCTCACAGGTCTTCAAGACCTGTGAGGTCTGCGCTTTCCCCAGAGCGGAGTTTAGGGGGAGCATAGAAAAAGCAGAACAGCCGACCCCCTCCCCGATTCTGCGGGGCTGGAGCTAAAGTCCTTTTCCACCTCCGGCCACCTCCAAATTGGAACGGCGATACCAAGCTCACGCCAAGAACGCCAATATCTCGCACCGAGACGCCAAGGCACAAAGGGGCGCTTTATCGTTCATCATGGGAATTTGCTGCATCTGTATTGATAAATTTCATCAGGGTATGCGACGATTTTAATGACCTCCATTTATACCGGTCATTTATCTCTTTGTGCCTTGGTGTCTGGTGCGAGGTTAGTCAAGATGTTGCAGCAATGGGGAGTTGTATCTAAAGTGGAGAAGGGCTTTTGATACAGCCCCGCAACTTGTCTTCCAAGCTGTGCTTGGTCTTTCCTGCGCATGTCCCGTTAATCGTGCGGCACGAGACGGGAGGCGTTTTTACACAGTACGAGAGCGTGGTGACGAAGGCTCACCCCCTTTGTCATTTTGACGAGCGCAGCGAGGAGAAATCTTATCTGCTGAAATGATGCAACCGCAAAGAGCACCCTTCGACTCCGCTCTCTTCGACTCCGCTCCCTTCGACT
>RPQV01000171.1 GCA_003818595.1 Calditrichota bacterium | reverse complement strand
GACGGAGGTCAGCTGGTGCGCTCAACAGAACATAAAATAAAGAAGGTCTATCATGGCGTTGCCTGCTAAAAATGATCGCGGATTGACGATGTTGATCACCATCCTCTCGGTGATCGGCATTCTCTATTTCGGCTGGTCGGCCCTGCGGGAGAATAAAGATCAGGATGCGCAGAAAAATCCTTTTGAGTATGATATCCAGACGTTTGAGACGAGCGGCCAAAACTTGGTCAGCTACCAACAGACCATTTTTTTTGATGTGCCGCTCATCAATCTCTACGCAGTGGCGGTAGATCGACATGACAGAATATATGTGACCGGTGATCGAGTTTTGCGTGTTTATAGCAACCGAGGTGTTCACCTGGCGGAGTATCCGACTACCCGCCCGGTGAGCAGCTTGGCCATTGACGCTGCCGGCGATATTTATCTTGCCGCGGGAGAGTCAATTCAGGTGTTGGATTCCACGGCAACCCTCAAAACTCAATGGCGCGATCTGGGTGTTGACGCCGTTCTGACTTCGATTGCCGTCGGTGATCAAGATGTTTATGTGGCGGATGCCGGCCAAAAGGTGGTTTACCGATTTAACAAATCCGGCGAATTGCTCAATCGCATTGGCGATAAAAATGACGAGCGCGAAGCTCCGGGCTTTGTCATTCCCAGCCCCTACTTTGATGTGGCGATTGACGGTGACGGCTATTTATGGGCGGCCAATACGGGGCGCCATCAGCTTGAAAATTACACGCCCGAAGGAGACCTGCGGGCCTATTTTCAAAAATCGTCGATGACCATAGATGGATTCAGCGGTTGCTGCAATCCCACCCATTTTACTCTGTTGCCGGACGGTTCGTTCGTCACCTCGGAGAAAGGGATTCCGCGGATTAAAATCATCACTATTTTGGGTGAATTAAAGACCGCGGTGGCCACAGCGGATCAATTTGATCAGGATACTTTTGATTTAGACCTTGCTGTTGATACACAGGAGCGCATCATCGTGCTTGATCCCAAGCGAAAACAGGTTCGCATTTTTCAGAAAGGGAAGTTGGCTGATGGATAGACGATCTTTCATTTCTTTGCTGCGTACCAGCCTGTTGGCGGGGATTGTGGCTGCGGGCGCTCATGCCTGGCGATCGGGCAGAATTCGTTTCCTTCCCGGCTCGGAATGTCGGGGTGAAAGCTGCGGCCACTGCCCTGTTTTGCCTGATTGTCATCGCGCACAAGCCGCTGAATTTCGCGCTGCCCGCACAGAAGATCATTTGATACATGATTGAGGAGAAGTAATGATGAGCCCTTCACGTCGTGAGTTTTTAAAATCCGGCCTCGGTTCGACGGCATTGCTTGCAACCGGCGGTGTGGCTGGATTTATAAGCAGCCGCAGCGGCACGGGCGACATGGTCTGGCAGCTGGATCCGAATATCTGCATTCAATGTGAAAAATGCGCTGTGAATTGCGTGTTGTCCGAGTCGGCCGTCAAATGCGTGCACTCTTATTCCATGTGCGGGTATTGCGACTTGTGCAGTGGTTATTTGGAGCCCGGGGCAAAGGATCGTGATACAGCGGCAGAGAATCAGCTGTGCCCCACGGGCGCGATCAAACGTACATATATTGAAGACCCCTATTTCGAATACATAATTGATGAAAAATTGTGTATTGGTTGTGGCAAATGTGTCAAAGGCTGCGGAGCTTTCGGCAATGGCTCACTGCATCTCCAGGTTCGCCATGACCGCTGTGTGAATTGCAACGAGTGTCGAATCGCCAGATCGTGTCCTTCACAGGCATTTCGGCGCGTGCCGGCAGAAACACCTTATATTCTCAGAGGAGAAGAAGGGATGAGATTTGTCAAACAAATTCCATCTCTGCAAAAATAACGGGTATTGTGGACCGCGTATGAAAAAATGGATTTTCATCAGCCTGCTGCTGTTCGTCAGTCTGAGCTTTACGCAAGTTTTGCAGCGTTTTCCCAAGCCTGATTTCCAGTCCGGCTATGAGCGGCCGGTCATGCAGACCCCCGCTCCCCGTTCATTGGTTCTGGAGTATCTGGATGTCGGAGTACTGCTCCTCGTATTGTCATTAACGACATATTTCGCCCATAGGAGGCGTTCACGGCGCCTCATTTTCACCATGATGATCTTTTCCATCGCGTATTTTGGTTTTTTTCGCAAGGGATGCATCTGTCCCGTGGGCTCTGTTCAGAATGTGGTTTATTCTTTTTTTAATGCGGATTATGTCATACCATTGACCGTGGTTCTCTTTTTTTTGCTGCCGCTGATCTTTACACTTTTTTTCGGCCGAACCTTTTGCGCCGCTGTTTGTCCGCTCGGCGCGGTTCAGGATGTCGTCGTCGTGAAACCTCTTTCTCTGCCCAAATGGTTGTCAAGCGTTCTCTCTTTATTCCCCTTTATTTATTTGGGATTTGCCGTCTTGTTCGCATCGGTCGGAGCGGGTTTTATCATCTGTCGGTATGATCCCTTTGTCGGCTTTTTCCGATTGAGCGGTAGTTTCAATATGATCTTTCTCGGCGGATTCCTGCTTTTACTGGGGACGATTGTGGCTCGGCCGTATTGTCGTTTCTTGTGTCCTTACGGGGTGCTGCTTAATTGGTTCTCACGATTGTCCAGACGTCACGTTCGCATCACTCCGAGTGTCTGCATCAATTGCCGGCTTTGCGAAGCATCCTGCCCATTCGATGCGATTCATAAACCCACAACGGCGGAGATTCCGGAAGATAAGATCGTATTGGTGCGCCGAATTATCCTGATATGCATATTATTGCCACTCATGATGGTGTCCAGTGGTTGGATGATTTCCAGATTATATGTGCCTCTCGCATCCGTGCATCCTGTGGTTTCATTGGCTGAGGAAATTAAATTGGAGGACAGCGGACTCCGCACCGAGGTATCGGATGCGACGCAGGCTTTTCGCGCCGCCGGGAAATCCACGGCCGATTTATTCGCCGAAGCTCATGCCGTCCAGCAAAAAGTCAAAACAGGCGGCTGGATTTTGGGCGGTTTCCTGGGATTGATCTTCGGCTTCAAGTTAATCCGCTTGACCGCTTATCGTCGTTATTCCGAATATGAAATCGACCAGGGTGATTGTCTCAGCTGCGGCCGTTGTTTCAGTTATTGTCCCGTGGATAAAAATGGTCAAACCATCATTCGGTTGAATACAGAGGTGACCTGAAGATGATGACTTTTGAAAGTAGGATTCAATGGTGAAGATGAGGTTGCTTTTTAAAGAACTCGCAGAAGACAGACCTTTGCTCAGAAAAATGGCTCAACGGACAGCTTGGATCAGCGGCGTTTTTGCGCTGTTCCTGTCTGTTCTGCTGATTCTCAATTACCTGCAGTTCAAGACGCACGATCCGCTTCACAGTCCGGCATTGACCCAATTGATGCAGCAACTGCAGTCAGATTCTGAAAATCAGGCGCTCAAAGAGCAAATCAGGGCGCTTGATCTGTTGGCGCGAAAAGCCTTTTTTATCCATCAATGGCAACTCCGAACCGGCAGTTTTTTGCTGCTCGTTTCCATCATTTTAATGCTCTCGGCTATTAAATATCTTCGTTCCCTTGAACGAATCCTGCCGTCGTTTGATTCCAAAGCCGCAACTGATGAACTGTTGCTCGATCGACTTTCAAGCCGACGTCTCGTCATCTGGAGCGGCGCCGCTTTGGTGCTGCTGGCATTTGTCGCCGGCTTATTGTCTGAAAATCAGCTCAAGGATCCCAAAGCAGTAGAGCTCGCGAAAACTGGACCGTCGCTGGAGGAGTTGCGACAAAATTGGCCTCATTTTCGCGGTCCCGACACTAACGGACATGCTTATGCCGACAGTCTCCCCACAACGTGGAACGGGTCTTCCGGTGAAGGAATTCTGTGGAAGGTCAAATCGCCCAAACCCGGATTTAATTCGATCATCGTCTGGGGATCAAAGCTCTTTTTTTCCGGAGCGGATGAACAAACTCAGTCGCTGTACTGTCTGGACGTTACCAACGGAAATACGATTTGGGAAAGAGAAATTAAGGATGTGCCGGGTCATCCCTCCGAGCTTCCGGATGTGACGAAAGATACTGGATTTGCGGCGCCCACCTGTGCGACGGATGGTCAGAATCTTTACACCTTGTTTGCCAACGGCGACATTGCCTGTGTTGATCTGCAAGGAAATTTCATCTGGTCAAAAAACCTCGGACTGCCGAAAAATCATTACGGCCATTCTTCTTCTCTGGTGACCTATAACGATTTGCTGTTGGTGCAATACGATCATGGCGAATCCAAATCTTTATTGGCATTGCGGAAAAGCAACGGTAAAACTGCTTATCAGACCAAAAGAAATGATGTGCAGCTTTCCTGGGCTTCACCGCTGCTGGTGCAGGGCAGCGGACGGGATGAAATCATTCTCTCGGCGACTCCCTTTGTCATCGCCTATCATCCTTCGACCGGCAAGGAAATCTGGCGCAACAAGTGCATGGATGGCGAAGTGGCGCCGTCGCCTGCTTATGCTGCCGGACGCGTGTTTGTCGTCAATGAATATGCCCGATTGGCGGCGATTGATATTGCCAATCCTTCTATCCCGCTCTGGATTTATGAGGAAGATTTGTCCGAGGTTTCCAGTCCGGTTGCCAATGATGAACTGGTGTTTATGCCTTCTAGTTACGGCACTTTGACTTGTCTGGATGCATTAACCGGCGTCAAACAGTGGAGCCATGATTTTGATACGGGTTTTTATTCTTCACCCATCATCGCAGGTGATACCATTTATCTGATGGATCTTAAAGGGGTCACTCATTTGATCAAAGCAGCACGAGAGTATCAGCTGATAGGCGAAAATGCTCTGGGGGAGAGTGCTGTGACTATTCCCGCCTTTATGACCGGCCGCATCTATATCCGCGGGGATGAACACATATATTGTATTGGAAGTTGAATGGCATTGATCGATATGAAAAATGATAGTCCTCCTGAACTGAATCTTGAGGAAGTGGATCAGATCATCGAACGGTGCGGTCGCGGCAGCGAGTCGGTCATTGCGATTCTGCAGACCATTCAGCAGCGATTTCATTACCTGCCGGAATCAGCCCTGCGTCATGTTTGCCAAGTGACTGATATTACACCGGCGGCGATTGCCGGCGTGTCTACGTTTTATAACCAGTTCCGGCATCAGCCTGTGGGAAGTCATTTCATTCAGGTCTGCGTGGGTACAGCCTGTCATGTCAAAGGTGCGGAACTCGTTTATGATGCATTCCTGCGCGAACTGAACATTCCTAAAAATGAAGACACGGATCCGCAGCGACAGTTCACGGTGCAAAAGGTCGCCTGTTTGGGATGTTGTACTTTGGCGCCGGTTGTGCAGATCGATCAGAGCACCTTTGGCCATGTCCGGCCGGAAAATGTCACATCGGTTGTCGATGAATTTTTGCATAAACACAAGCATGCAACGCCTGCCACACCTGAGTTGACGGTTCAGGGCAATCTTCAGGGGGAAATTCGCGTCGGTCTCGGTTCGTGCTGCCAGGCGAGCGGCAGCGCTGATGTTCATGCAGAACTCCGCCGAACTCTGGTCGCCACCGGCATCGATCTGCAGATCAAACGCGTGGGTTGCGTGGGCATGTGTCATCGAGTACCCCTGATTGAGGTCGTCAAACCCAATCAGAACTCGGTATTCTATGACCGCGTTGATGTGCAACAGGTCAAAGGGATCGTCCTGCAGCATTTCAAACCCCCTTCTTTGATGACGCGGCTGAAACAGACGGTTCATCGTTGGACCGAAGAGACCTTTTTTGAAGATCAAGAGACCGGTTACACCCGCCATCCCCTCAATGTACGCGATCCTCAAGTGGCTGTTTTCACCGATCAACAAATGCACATTGCCACAGAGCGTGCCGGCGTTCTTGATCCCCTCGATCTGCTCGAATACCAGGAGGGAGGCGGATTTCAAGCGTTGCAGGAAATATTGTTCAACAGCAGTTCCGCTCAAGTCATTGACACGATTTTCGCGTCCGGATTGCGGGGTAGAGGAGGTGCAGGATTTTCAACCGGCGAAAAATGGCGCCTGACTCGACAAGCGACCGATGAAGTAAAATTTATCATCTGCAATGGCGACGAGGGAGATCCGGGTGCGTTTATGGATCGCATGATTCTGGAATCCTATCCCTTTCGTGTGATCGAGGGCATGATCATCGGCGCCTATGCGGTCGGTGCTCATCAAGGTTATCTCTATATCCGTGCGGAATATCCCTTGGCCGTGCAGCGTATTCGTTATGCGCTGCAGGAATGTGAAAAAGCGGGATTTTTGGGTGAGCAGATCATGGGGAGCGCTTTTTCACTGCACCTGAAGGTGATGGAGGGGGCGGGCGCCTTTGTCTGTGGGGAAGAAACGGCACTCATTGCATCAATTGAAGGACGACGAGGGATGCCGAGCTTTCGTCCTCCGTATCCGGCTGAAAAGGGTTTATGGGGACATTCGACGCTGGTGAACAACTGCGAGACGTTTGCCACAGTGCCCTGGATAGTGCGCAATGGCGCTCAGGCTTTTCGCGCGGTGGGAACTGTTCAAAGCGCGGGAACCAAAGTATTTTCTCTTGCAGGCAAAATCACGCGGGGTGGATTGATTGAAGTGCCGATGGGAATAACCGTGCGCGAAATCGTCGAAAAAATCGGCGGCGGAGTGCGCACTGGAAGGCAGTTCAAAGCCGTACAAATCGGCGGACCCTCCGGAGGATGCGTTCCCGCTGAACTCTCCGATACCCCAATTGATTTTGAGGAACTCAATCGCGTCGGCGCCATGATGGGATCAGGCGGACTGCTGGTATTGGACGATCGCGACTGCATGGTCGATATCGCGCGATATTTTCTAACCTTCACCTGCAACCAATCTTGCGGCAAATGCACCTATTGCCGTATTGGCACCCAGCACATGCTTGAGATTCTCGAAAGGCTCTGTACGGGCATGGGGCAGGAAGGCGACATCGAAAAACTCGAGGAGCTGGCGCAAAAGACCAGAAACGGCAGTTTGTGTGGACTCGGTAAGACTGCGCCCAATCCGGTACTTTCGACTTTAAAATATTTTCGTCATGAATATGAAGCGCATCTACAGGGGATTTGCCCGGCGGGGCGTTGTCAGACACTTATCCGTTATGAGATAAACGATGCCTGCATTGGGTGTACGCTGTGCGCGCAGAAATGCCCGGTCGATGCGATTCCATTGCTGCCTTTTCAAAAACATGAAATAATAG
>RPQV01000170.1 GCA_003818595.1 Calditrichota bacterium | reverse complement strand
AGGAAAGACCAAGCAAAGCTTGGAAGACAAGTTGCGTCCCAAATGCAATTTGGGACGCAGAATCGGGGAGGAGGCTGACTGTTTTCCCTCATTACCACGCTCTCAGACTGTGTGAAAACTACAAATATCCGAACCCTGAGCGGAGTCGAAGGGTGCTAAATCCAGTAAAATCAGGCTTCGACTCCGCTCAGCCACCGAGTAAGGAGGCGTTTTCACACAGTCTGTCCGCGTCGGGGCAAGGACTGAATAGTCTCACATTTTAGAATTTGCTTCCTTTTCGCCCCTCCGCGTCTGGGTCTTCTTTCAACATAATTCTTGCAATTCTGTAAATTCTGCAATATATTAATCGAATATTCATTAATGGGCGATCTGTTGTCCAGGAGGTTTTTATGTTCCCAGCAGTTGGCATGTCTGAGATGTTGGTCATTCTGTTGGTTGTTTTACTGCTTTTTGGCTCAAAGCGGCTGCCTGAACTGGCCAGAGGCATTGGCAAAAGCATGCGCGAAATTAAAAAAGCCGCCAATGACGTTCGTCGTGAAATTGATATCGATGATAAATAGCATTAGACGGTGTAACTTGATACTAAAGATTGGAGAATAAGATGCTTGGTGGTGTCGGTCCTCAGGAACTATTACTGGTATTTTTTGTGATCCTTTTATTGTTCGGCGGTAAAAAACTGCCCGAATTGGCGAAGGGCTTGGGCAAAGGAATTCGTGAATTCAAAAAAGCCCAGCGCGATGATGTTGATGAACCTGAAGAAAGAAAAAAATTGTCCAATAACGATGAAGAATAAATAAAACACAGGCTATGCACTTTGGCTTGATTTTTCAGTCACCAGTTATTATTTCTTCAACTTTCACCGCATCAATTTGCTAAGGGATATCTTTTGCAGTTAACGGATCTTGATTATACTTCTCTTCGGAAGAGAATCGTCGGTCGAGAAATCACCTGCGCTCAACTCGTCGCCGATTATCTTGACAATATTCGGGAAAAGAAGCCTCTCAATGCCTTTATCTCTGTTTTTGAAAAAGATGCCCGGCAACGCGCAGAGGAAATCGATCGAAAAATATCTGCAAATAATGCAGGCGCCCTGGCAGGCCTGGTGCTGGGCATCAAAGACCTGATTGTTTTAAGCGGTGCTCCTACCACCTGCGGATCCAAAATACTGTCGAATTTTATCTCGCCATACGATGCGACTGTCATTAAAAAACTCGCACAGGCGGACGCCGTATTCATCGGCAAAACGAATATGGACGAGTTCGCTATGGGCTCCTCCAGCGAGACCTCTTTTTCCGGTGCAGTAAAAAATCCGACTGCGACGGATCGAGTAGCCGGAGGGTCCTCCGGGGGTTCTGCTGCGGCTGTTGCCGGAAATCTCTGTACCGCTGCATTAGGGAGCGATACCGGCGGTTCCATACGTCAGCCGGCCTCGTTTTGCGGTGTGGTAGGCATAAAACCGACCTACGGTCGAGTCTCCCGCTTTGGCTTGATTGCTTATGCGTCATCGCTGGATCAAATTGGTCCGCTGTGCAAATCAGTGGATGACGCTGCGTCGATTTTGAACGTCATTTCCGGCTACGATCACCTCGATTCGACTTCAGCTAACCAACCGACCGAGGATTATACCACCTATTTGAACCGTGATGTCAAAGGATTGATCATCGGTCTGCCCAAAGAATATTATGGCGCCGGGTTGGATCCTGAAATCCGTCAAAATATTGAAAATCGTGCCGCTCAATTGGGAAAAGCCGGTGCCGAGATCGTGGAAGTGAGCCTGCCGCACACCGAGTACGCGATTGCCGCGTATTATATCATCGCCACGGCAGAAGCATCCTCGAATTTGGCGCGATTTGACGGCGCCCGCTATGGGGTTCGGGCTGAGAAGGTGATGGACCTCGAAGAGATGTATGTCAAGAGCAGAACCGAAGGATTCGGCAGCGAGGTCAAGCGCCGGATTATGCTGGGCACTTATGTTTTATCATCCGGCTATTATGATGCCTATTATCGAAAAGCGCAAAAAGTCAGGACGTTGATTCGCCAGGATTTTAATAACGTTTTTGCGCAGGTTGATTGCCTGTTGACTCCGATTGCACCGACGACGGCTTTCAGGCTCGGTGAAAAAATTGATGATCCCTTGACCATGTATTTGTCGGATATCTATACCGTGTCATGCAACCTTGCCGGCCTTCCGGGCATTGCTCTGCCCAGCGGCGCTGATTCTCATGGATTGCCGATTGGCCTGCAACTGCTGGGGAAACCGTTTTCTGAAGGAAAACTTTTACAGGTTGCGGATTTTCTGGAAAAACTGAATTGAGGAACGGCTTTGCGTTATGTATTATGAACCGGTGATAGGTCTTGAAGTCCATATCCAGCTGAACACTGACACCAAGATATTCTGCAGTTGTTCGACTCTATTTGGCGCTGTCCCCAATTCTCAAGTTTGTCCGGTTTGTCTCGGAATGCCCGGTTCTTTGCCCGTTCTCAATCGCAAAGTGATGGAATATGCCGTACGTTTGTCATTGGCAACCGGCTGCAAAATCAACAATACTTCTATTTTGGCGCGGAAGAACTATTTTTATCCGGACCTGCCCAAGTCATATCAGATTTCCCAATTTGAAGAGCCTTTTGCCGAACATGGTGAACTTGTGGTCAAGATCGAGGGTCAACCTTCGCGTAGGATAGGCATCACCCGGATTCACATGGAAGAAGATGCCGGTAAATCTCTGCACGCAGAATCGTTTGTGGGCAAAGACGAGTCGCTGGTGGATGTGAACCGATGCGGAGTGCCCCTGCTGGAAGTGGTGAGCGATCCCGATTTTCGAACGCCGCAGGAGGCTTATGAATATTTGGTGC
Organism: Calditrichota bacterium; assembly: GCA_003818595.1. GTDB lineage: Bacteria > Zhuqueibacterota > Zhuqueibacteria > Residuimicrobiales > Krinioviventaceae > Fontimicrobium. The sequence goes on along the minus strand of RPQV01000170.1, from coordinate 4,364 downwards.
ACTTGCGCCAGATCGTCGTCTATCTCGGCATCTGCGATGGGAATATGGAGGAGGGCAGTCTGCGTTGCGATGCCAATGTGTCATTGCGTCCGATCGGAACGACGACTTTGGGCACCAAGACTGAATTGAAAAACATGAATTCTTTTCGAGCTGTCGAAAAAGCGCTGGAATATGAAATTCATCGCCAGGAAATGATCCTCGAAAACGGCGGCGTGATCGAGCAGCAGACGCTTTTGTGGGACGCCAATCGAAATGTTGCCGAATCCATGCGCACCAAAGAGTATTCGCACGACTATCGTTATTTTCCCGATCCCGATTTAGCGCCGATCAGCATGACCGCGGGCGATATCGAACAGGTGCGCGCCAATATTCCCGAACTTCCTGAAGCAAAACGAGAACGTTTTATGCGGCAATTTTCCCTGCCCGAGTATGACGCTCAAGTCTTGACGGAAAGTCCGAAAGTGGCTGAATATTTTGAACAGACGGCGCTGCGGGTGAAAGATAAAAAGGCGGCCAGTAATTGGATCATGGGGAACCTGCTTCGTTCTCTTAAAGAACGCAACGAGCATTTGCATCAACTAAAGCTGACGCCCGCTTTTCTGGCTGAACTTTTGACCCTGATTGAACAGGGTACCATTAGTGGCTCTTCTGCAAAAGAAGTTTTTGAAGAGTGCCTTGACTCCGGCAAGTCGCCGACGCTGATCGTCGAGGAAAAAGGATTGCTGCAGATTTCCGATCTTGATGCTATTGAACAGATCGTTTCCTCCATCATTGAAAAGAATCCCCGCGATGTGCAGGATTATTTGAACGGCAACGAAAAAGTGCTGGGTTTTTTTATCGGCCAAATCATGCGCGCAACCCAGGGGAAAGCGAATCCAAAACTGGTTAACTCTATCCTGCGCAAAAAATTGGCCCTTTTATCCAAGTGAAGAATGGCTGAAAAAATGAATTGAACAAATAAAGGAATTCCCTGAATGGTCACCACCTCCGATTTCAAAACCGGATTAATCGTCAGAATTGATAACGAACTATATACCATTGTAGAGTTTCAGCACGTCAAGATGGCGCGCGGGAGCGCCTTCACGCGGACAAAACTCAAAGGCTTGCAGAGCGGTCGCGTGCTTGAAAGAACCTTTCGCGGCAGCGACAAATTGGAAGATGTCAACATCGAACGTCGCCAAATGCAGTATTTATATCGTGAAGGAAATATGCTCTTCTGCATGGACAACGAAACATATGAACAAATCGCCCTGGAAAGCAGGCTGTTGGCGCCTTCGCCTGATTTTCTCAAAGAGGGTATCCAGGTAAGCCTTTTGCTGAATGACGAAGTACCCATCGCGGCAGAAATGCCGTTTTTTGTCGAATTGGAGGTCATTGAAACCGATCCTGGATTCAAAGGAGATACGGTCTCCGGGGCAACCAAACCGGCGACGGTGGAGACCGGCAGTCGCGTTCAAGTGCCATTGTTTGTCGAAGCGGGGGATGTCATTAAAATTGATACGCGTTCCGCCAGCTATTTGGAACGCGTCAACAAATAGCCACATTTACGGAGAGACGTTATGCGGCCAAAACAGATTGAAGAACTGGTCAAGATTGTTGAAAGAAGCGCCATCGATGAGCTTGAAATCAGTCGGTGGTGGGGTCAAAAAATACGAATTCATAAAAACCGAGGAGGCGTCGCCGGTACCGGAGTTACGCCTGCGCCGGTTCAGTATGCCGCCCCGCCGCCGCTGCCGGTACTTGAGCCCGTTATGGCGGCGGAACCCAAAGCGGCGCCCGCTGATTCAGGAAAATTTGTACCCATCCGCGCCCCCATGGTGGGCACCTTTTATCGCGCCTCTTCGCCCGATGCTTCCCCCTATGTCAAAGAGGGAGATGTCATTGCAAAAGGGCAGGTGGTCTGCATTATCGAAGCCATGAAACTGATGAATGAAATAGAGTCTGAGGTGGGCGGGCGTGTGGTGAAGGTTCTTGTCGAAAATGCGCAGCCGATTGAATACAATCAATCGCTGTTTTTAATCGATCCTTCCTAGAAAGCCGGGGAGGGACCTTGTTCAAAAAAATACTCATAGCGAATCGCGGTGAAATCGCACTGCGCATCATACGCGCCTGCAAAGAATTGGGGATCCGAACGGTCGCGGTTTATAGCGTCGCCGACCGCGACAGCCTGCACGTCCGTTTCGCGGATGAGGCGGTGTGCATCGGACCCGGACCAAGCGGCAAAAGCTACCTCAGTATCCCCAATCTCATCAGCGCAGCGGAAATCACCAATGCCGATGCCGTGCATCCGGGTTACGGATTTCTGTCGGAAAATGCTCATTTTGCCGAAGTCTGCGAATCTTGTGGCATTCACTTTATCGGACCATCGCCTACGATTATCACGCAGATGGGAGATAAGGCGTTCGCCAAAGATACCATGAAAAAGGCAGGAGTGCCGACGATACCCGGTTCGGATGGCGTGGTGGGCAGCTTGAGTGAGGCGGAAAAGGTCGTCGATGAGATTGGATTCCCCGTCATCGTCAAAGCTGTCGCCGGCGGCGGCGGCCGCGGCATGCGCGTCGTCCGCAGTAAAAGCGAGTTGGAGAATGCTTATCATTCTGCACGCACAGAAGCCGGCGCCGCATTCGGCAATCCAAATATTTATATCGAGAAATACTTTGAGAATCCGCGTCACATTGAAGTGCAATTACTGGGTGATCAGCACGGTAACGTTGTATCTTTGGGCGAACGCGAATGCTCCATTCAACGCAAACATCAGAAACTGATCGAAGAGTCTCCTTCTCCGGCAGTGGATCAAAGTATGCGCGATAAACTGAATGAAGCGGCGATCCGCGGCGCCAAACAGGTCAGGTACAACAGCGCCGGCACCATCGAATTTCTGATGGATGAAAATCGTCAATTCTATTTCATGGAAATGAATACTCGAATCCAGGTGGAACACCCGGTGACGGAAGAGGTTTTTGATATCGATTTGGTGAAAGAACAAATCGCCATCGCCGCCGGGAAAGAGATTCCGGAAAAACTGAAACATTACCGCTTGCGCGGTCATGCGATTGAGTGCCGGATCAATGCGGAGGATCCGTCGCAGGGATTTCGACCCTCGCCCGGAAAAATCACCAGTCTTCATACACCCGGCGGCGTCGGGGTGCGCGTCGATACGCATGCGTATGCCCAATATGTCATCCCTCCCTTTTACGACTCGCTCATCGCCAAGCTGATCACCCATGGCCGAGATCGGGACGAAGCCATCGAAAGGATGCTGCGTGCTCTGGATGAATTTGTCGTCGAAGGCGTCTTTACCACCATTCCGCTGCACAAAGCCATCCTGAATCATGAACAATTTCGTTCCGGAAATCTAAGCACCAAGTTTTTGGAATCAGCCAATATAAAGATATAAGAGGAAAAAATGAACGTACCAGAGAAGATGAAATACACCAGCGAGCATGAATGGGTGGCTGTTGAGGGCTCGATTGCGACCATCGGAATCACTGAATATGCTCAAGGCGAATTGGGAGACCTCATTTATATAAAACTTCCGGATGTCGATGACCAGATCACCCAAAAGGAGTCTTTTGGCACAGTGGAGGCCGTGAAAGCGGCATCCGATTTGTACGCTCCGGTCAGCGGCGTCGTCACCGAGGTGAATCAGGTCTTGGCCGATCAACCGGAATTGGTGAATAAAGATCCTTTCGGCGCAGGGTGGATGATCAAGGTGCAGATGTCAAATGCAGCCGAGTTGAACAGCCTTTTAAGCCCCGACGATTACAAAGCGCTGATTGGGTGACAGCGTCTTCACTTCCAGCCCAAAGCAGGTCCGCCGGAATGTCTGATCAAATCGTCGCAATGTGGAACAGAGCGTTTCCCTCGTTGCCGATGATTGTTGCATCAATGGGACAATTCCTGCCCTGCAATTGACGGCTGTGACCAAACGGTCGGAATGACGGCCATCGTCGCGGGTTCCAGGCTGAGTAACTATAATAAAATCAATTGTTCAAATATGGCAGCTCCGCTCATAACCTGTTTCGTTGATTAAATTTTGGCACAAAAATTGTTAATGCCTGATCGATTCAATTGAGATTGAATTTGAAAAAATTATTTTTCCGTTGGGAACTTTTATGCGGGAAAACGGTTTATAAAATCGTCGATGAAATATATTGGGAGATGCCTATAAATAACTCGCTACAGGAATCAAGTTTCAATTTTTGGAAAAAAAGTGTATATTAATATTTAACTTGAATAAACATACTGTTTAGCGACTTTGTTTACAGGCTCCCACTTAAAAACCGAATGATTGTTAGTGGGTTCCTTGTTCAAGGAAGCAAAACAACTGTTCGGTTTTTTCTTTTTTAGTAAATTAATATCGT
>RPQV01000169.1 GCA_003818595.1 Calditrichota bacterium | reverse complement strand
GCGCAGGGCTTTGGAAATGGTTGCCGGAGTCATGCCCAGAATATTGGCAATATCGCGAAGTGTGACTTTAGTGCTTTTGGGTCTTGACATCGTCGGTTGTGATTTGCCACTATATGATGATTAGTATTTCGATTGGCGGGATTGTCTAAAAAATATCGCAATCGATTAAGTTAAAATAGCCAAATTGAATTTGTTTGTCAAGTTCTTTTTATGGTTTCTGATGACAGGTGAATCGAAGATGAATTCGTCATGATCAGAGCGATAAATAGGAATAGGAGATATTGGGAGGTGAGTACAATGATTGATGGAAATGCTTTGCATTCCGCTCATAGCTGTGATGCGTTCGCATGCTCGATATTTCAGCGGATGCTTCTTCAATGGAAATCAGAATGCCGCCCAAGACGATCCAGAATAAATGGCCTATGAGACTCAAAATTTCCTCGTTGTTTTTTTTATATACGAGTCTTTTGGGATATAATGTTTCATGATGAATGGTAAGACATCATCCGCATCATCATTTTCCGCTTGCAGTTCCACAAGGTTTCGCTTATATTTTTAAAATTCATTTATTGACGCATAAGGAGCCGCAATGGAGCCATTAAAATCATCGTTGCCGGAAAACGCATATCGTCCGCTCGCGCCGGGCGAAGAATATTATCCGCTCGTTCCTCATGATAAACCATTGCCTGAAATCACCGGTTGGTCTCTGCTTTGGGGCTTGCTGTTTGCGGCGCTCTTTTCCATGGCTGCTGCATATTTGGGATTAAAAATCGGCCAAGTTTTTGAGGCCGCGATCCCTATTGCGATATTGGCTGTTGGTTTATCTGTTTTCAGCGGAAGAAAAAATGCTTTATCCGAAAATGTCATTATTCAATCAATCGGCGCTGCCTCAGGTGTTGTCGTTGCCGGTGCAATTTTTACAATTCCGGCTATCTATATCCTGGGACTGAAGGCGACATTTTTTCAGATTTTCCTCTCTTCATTATTCGGCGGATTTCTCGGGATTCTTTTTATGATTCCATTTCGTCGTTATTTTGTCAAAGAAATGCATGGAAATTTCCCTTTTCCGGAAGCAACTGCGACAACAGAAGTCTTGGTTGCCGGGGAAGCGGGTGGAGATCAGGCCAAAGTGCTGCTGAAAGCAATGGCTATTGGCGGCATTTATGATTTCATTATCGGTACATTTAATTGGTGGGCGGAGGTATTCACTTCACGCGCATTGCCGGTTTTCAAGGGATTTGCCAATAATTTTAAAATGCTGTTCAGTCTGAATGTCGGTGCGGCGGTCATGGGACTGGGGTACATTATCGGATTAAAATATGCGGCAATCATCGCCGCGGGTTCCTTTATATCCTGGTTCGTTTTTGTCCCTGTTGTTTCCTATTTTGGTCAGGCCATCCCAGTGATTGTCGGCAGCACGGCTGATTTATTGATCAAGGATATGACCGCTGAACAAATATTTGCAAATTACGTCCGCCATATCGGCATCGGCGGAATCGCCATCGCGGGGATTATCGGCATTTTGAAATCAGCAAAAATCATCGGCGGCGCATTCAAATTGGCTGCTGGTGAAATATTTCGCGGAAAATCAAAAGAGCAGCAGAATTCGATTCTGCGAACTGATCGGGATATTCCAATGGGCGTAGTCGGTGTGTTGATCGCCCTCACGGCAATTCTGGTGTTTCTGTTTTTTCGGTTTGGCGTGGTAGAAAACATGTTGCATGCATTGGTTGGCTTGGCAATTGTACTGATCATTGCATTTTTATTCACTACGGTTGCTGCGCGCGCAACCGCCATCGTGGGAACGAATCCTGTTTCCGGGATGACCCTGATGACGCTCATTCTTTCGTCCATCATCCTCACGCGTGTCGGCTTATCGGGTACAACCGGAATGGTGTCCGCATTGGTTATCGGTGGTGTCGTTTGCACGGCCTTATCAATGGCCGGAGGTTTTATCACCGACCTGAAAATCGGCTATTGGTTGGGTACAACGCCGGTTAATCAACAACGTTTCAAATTCCTGGGGACATTGGTGTCAGCCGCTTCGGTCGGCTTGGTGATTATGATGCTGAATGAGACCTATGGTTTTGTGGGAAAGGACGCATTAGTGGCGCCTCAGGCAAATGCGATGGCAGCGGTCATTAAGCCGCTCATGTCTAATCAACCCGCTCCATGGATGCTTTATATCATCGGTGGCTTTTTCGCGCTGATATTGGAAATGATCGGGATTCCTCCTCTTGCTTTCGCCCTGGGTATGTATATTCCCCTCGCGCTGAATGCACCGATTCTTGCCGGAGGCATTATTGCTCATTTGGTGAGCAAAAGCAGCAAGGATGCCGCGATATCAACAAAACGGCGTGAAAGAGGGACGCTCATCGCTTCTGGATTCATTGCCGGCGGGGCAATCATGGGTGTTATTTCGGCGTTTTTGAAATTCGTCAATTTTGAAGACCTCAAAATGATCAAGCCGATCATTACAAAAAGCTGGGCTGAAAGCGACGGAGGTCAAGTTCTTGCTTTGATCATGTTTTTGATCATCTCAATATATATCTACTGGGACTCGAAGAGAGCCAAGACTGAATGATTACCTGCTCTCGGGTCAAGAAATCGGCTCTCCTTCATTTGACGCTTATCGCCTGTGATGAGGAGGACTATGGATAGGCGACGAAAAGGATAGCTTGTGAATTTGGCTTTTTATATTTCCGGCCATGGTTATGGACACGCAGTTCGGGATATTGAAATCATCAAGGCACTCATTCGCCTTCGCCCGAAGGTGAAGGTGCATGTTCGAACCGCTGCGCCTCAATGGTTGTTTGAGCCAAGGCACAGCGGCGTCGATTATCATTATGCCGAGTTGGATTTTGGGGTGCGGCAAAGTAACAGCTTTTATGCTGACAAATTCAACACCTTGGCTGACTACGCTCAACTGATCACGCAAAAGGGAAAGATCATTGATCAGGAAAAACTATTTCTGGACTCTATTGCAGCGGATCTGGTTCTAAGTGACATTACACCCCAGGCTTTTGATGCCGCACGTCATTGTTCTCTGCCGTGCTGCGGTATTGGCAACTTTTCCTGGGATTGGATTTATCAGGAGTATCTGGATGAATTTCCGCGGTTTGCTTTTGTGATTGAAGATATCCGGGCTTCCTATCAAAAAGCTGATTTGCTTTTTCGGATTCCTTTTTACGGCGATATGTCCGCATTTCGAACGATCGAAGATGTGCCGCTTGTCGCCCGTAAATCGAAAATCAGCACATCGAAGACAAGACAACGAATCGGTATTCCTGTTGAGACCAGACAAAAATGGGTGCTTTTGGGATTGCGAAATGATGACCTGAGCGGTGTGCAATGGGATGTGGTCAACCAGATGAATGATATTGTGTTTATCAAGATGTCAAACAACATTCCCCTCAAGAATAGCTTGGTGATACCTGAAGGCGTGCTTTCATTTGAAGATATCCTCAATGCATGTGATGCGGTATTGTCCAAGCCAGGCTATAGTCTCGTTTCAGAAGTGATTGCCAACCAAACTCCTTTAATTTATGTTCCCCGAAAGGATTTTGCCGAAGATCCTATTCTGATCGCCGCATTGCAACATTATGCTGTCTGCCGTGAGCTTCCGCAAGAGGATTATTGGGCCGGGAGATGGCAGGCTGCTTTCGACGATCTTTTCGCTCAATCGAAATATTGGCCGTTCATTCGTTGTGATGGTGCTGATGTTGTTTCAGAAAAGATCGTGGACAAATTTGGGGATTAGATCAGCGGAAACACTTTCGCTTCTCTGTTTTTGCTCATCGAAAGGACGAGTATGAATGTATATCAGATTATGGTCGATAAAAGAGATGGTAAAAAGCTGACCGCTGATCAAATCGAATACATCATCTCCGGTTTTTCGAAAAATAGAATCCCTGATTATCAAATGGCTGCGTTTCTCATGGCCGTTTACTTGAAAGGCATGGACTTTGAAGAGACATCTGCACTCACCAAGTCGATGCTTGACTCCGGCATGCGCATGAATTTCAGTCGAATCCAAGGGGCAAAGATCGATAAACACAGCACCGGCGGCGTTGGTGATAAAATTTCGCTAGTGCTAGCGCCTCTGGTGGCTGCAGCCGGAGCGCTTGTGCCGATGATTTCCGGCCGCAGTTTGGGCCACAGCGGTGGCACTTTGGATAAATTAGAGTCGATTCCGGGATTTCGTACTCAACTCTCAATCGATGAATTTTATCAGCAAATCGAACGAATTGGTGTATCTATGATCGGCCAAACGGAGGCTATCGCTCCTGCAGATAAAAAGATCTATGCGTTGCGCGATACCACGGCAACGATTGAGTCGGTCCCTTTGATCACCAGCAGTATCCTCTGCAAAAAATTAGCGGAGGGGATCGATGGATTGGTATTGGATATCAAGGTTGGCCAGGGCGCTTTTATGAAAACAGTTACCGAAGCGCGCCGATTGGCTGAAAGCATGATAAAAACCGCAGCCATTCACCGTCTGCCCATGTCTGTCGTATTGACAGCCATGGATCAGCCATTGGGATACGCTGCCGGGAATTGGCTCGAAATCCAGGAGGCTGTTTCTTGTCTTCATGGTGAAGGTCCATCAGATGTCATGGAGGTAACGTTCGCACTTGGTGCAGAAATGCTGTTGTTGGCGGCTCTTGCAACCAATCGGGATGAAGCAGTGGAAAAACTGAGCGTATTGGTTAGGAATGGAACTGCTTTTATTAAATTTTGCGAAATGGTCGAAGCTCAAGGCGGAGATGTTGATGTTTTGCATCATATGCAGCGCTATCCCTCGGCGAAGATCGTTCACCCCATCATTGCGGAAAATTCGGGTTATGTGGCTGATCTGAATGCCTTGACCGTTGGACAGGCGGTAGTACGACTTGGTGGCGGAAGACAAGTCATCGAAGATCGCATCGATCACAAAGCAGGGGTGCTGCTGCTCTGCAAACGGGGTGATCGAGTCAAGAGTGGCGATCGTCTGGCTTTGTTGTATACTGATAGAGAAAAAGTGGTCGATGAAGTTGCCGCCCTATTAAGTCACGCGTTTACCATTTCAAATATTCAACCTGAGAATGATCACTTGATCCTCGAATCAATCACGACAGAGATGTAAAAGGAGAAAAGAATGGATTTTTCCGCGACTGAAATACCTGATGTTCTGGTGATGAAGCCGAGGCTGTTTGCCGATGCACGCGGATATTTTATGGAAACGTTTCGACAAGATCTATTCGCTCAACGGGGCATATGTGAAAACTTTGTTCAGGATAACATGAGCAGTTCAATTAAAGGTACATTGAGGGGATTACATTATCAGCTCAATCCGTACGCCCAGGGTAAACTGGTTCGTGTGATTCGAGGAGCGGTTTATGATGTCGCGGTGGATATCCGTAGAGGTTCGCCCTGGTATGCGAAGTGGGTTGGGATGGAGTTGTCTGCCGAAAATCGATTGTCCATGTATATTCCCGCAGGTTTTGCACACGGATTTTATGTCCTGAGTGAATCGGCAGAGTTTATTTATAAATGCACTCATTTTTATGCACCACAAGCAGAACGAGGCATTATCTGGAACGATGCAGAAATCAACATTGCATGGCCGATCATCGAGAACCGCGTCATATTGTCCGCCAAAGACAATGAGAATCCTTCGTTGAGATTGGCTGAAAACAACTTGGAATATGAAAAAAAATGAAATATGCTGTTGCAGATAAGCGCTGATGAATGAAAAATGGGATCGAAGGATCCCATTTTTTTACTGGTGTACCAATATTTCCTGACCTACTTGCCGAGTCCGCCGCCACTGTCGGGAGTTACCGTAATCGGAAGATCGAGCGAAACAAAGTCTGTCTGATCGGCATGAACAATTTTAAACACCACAAAGGTGCTGCCAGTGTCAAACCCTTTGATGTGAAATCCCCAGCGGCCATCGGCTTCATATTGAATAACATCGGCAATCTCCATTTTATCGACTTCCCATGCAAGGGAATACTCGCCTTCTTCAGGTTGGAATAATTTTCCATCTTCAGCAATGAGATAAAGCTTCAATAATGGCGTTTCAGTTCGTTCTTTTAAGCTGATATTGCCGGTTATTTTATTTTTTTCAGCTCGGATTAATTCAGAGTCCGCCTGTTTCAAAACGCAGCCGACCGCTTTTATGATGCTGCCGTTTTCATCATCTCCGGATTTGACAGGATTGCTGTCTTTGCCGCAGGCAAGAAATATGGCCACGGACAATAATATCAGGATGTAATATTTTTCTCTGCTTATCAACATTGCCTATCTCCTTTCAATGCATAAATACTGTTGCTTTGAGGCAACAAACTGTCCCTTACACTAAACAATTTGGCTCTTTTCAGACGGCTAGAATTCAACATTGAATGTTTAATGCAAAGACCAGTCCAAATATTGCAATGTGCCGCTTGACGAGGTATAATATCTGGAATTTGATGACGTTGCTTTTGCAAAAATGACAAAGCGTCTCACTCTCTTTGCAAGATGGATATTGGGGAGAAAAGGACGAAACGAAGATAAGGAGGATCTATTGTATGATCTATTTTAATAGCGTCAGCTTTTCCTTAAGCTGCTCTAAGAAAATACCTTCGGCTTCTGCCGAGTCATGGCCCAACAGCTCTTCCACCTCTTTCTCCACCTGCTCTGCGTATTGATTAAAGCGGTCATCGTTCAGAGCGATTTCTTCATAATCATCGGCGATGTCCATGATGGTATTATCTGGAAAAGGAGAGCTCAATTGATCGCTGTCAAGCAATGCTAGAATTCGGTGAAGCACTTTATAATAAATCGTTCGGGCTTGAGCGTATTTGCCTTCGCTACGCAGAATTTTCGCTCGAATAAATAGGATTTGAAAAGAAGCCGTCACTTCATGCGGATCTATTTTTTCCGAATGCGGAAAATCAAAAATATCCGCGACATCCTCCTCTATCACCTGAAATTCGTCCATCCCTGGAGTACTGACAAAGAGTCTGCTGAGATCAGGAAAGGCTTCACACAGGTTGATCAAGATGTCCGCCAAGGCATTTTTATCCTGAAGTTTAATGGCCTTACGCAGCATTTGATAACTGACGAACGAGGGTGATTCGTTCAACCATTAAAGTAACAGAGCGATTTGGTGTTCACAGGGAGAATTGCCGACGTGGCAGGTACAGCGGCCGAAGAGCTGCTCATTATCAACGATCATCTCCACATGATAATTTTT
>RPQV01000168.1 GCA_003818595.1 Calditrichota bacterium | reverse complement strand
CGCTTCCGCTCATTTTCCGGCTGATTTTTCCAAGCGGATCGAAACACCTCCCAGCACGAACGGATATCCCGACGTGTGCACGTGGAGAGATTTGGAATTTTATGTACAGGCGAAATACCTGGCATGGCATTAATATACCAGCTTCAGTGGCACTGTTGATCTCATAGACTTTATTTAATCCATGTACCTTCTCCGATTTCCACAGCATATTCCGATATAAATAGATCTGTTTGAAAAAAATGGGTTGCAAATCCCTATTAAAGTGCTATTTTTATAGAGAAAATATAATAACCCAAAATGCCATGAATTCCAGATTAAAACTCTACTTGGGTGATTGCCAACAGGAATTGAAAAATCTTGAGGACAATTCTGTTGACCTGATCATCACATCTCCCCCCTACGCTGACAGCCGTAAAAACTCTTATGGCGGCATTCATCCGGATCGCTATGTCGAGTGGTTTTTGCCGATATCCGCGCAACTGCTGCGGGTTCTGAAATCGACGGGGACGTTTATCCTGAACATCAAGGAAAAAGTGGTGGACGGTGAACGACATCCTTATGTCATTGAATTGATTCTGCAGATGCGCAAGCAGGGATGGCTTTGGACCGAGGAGTTCATTTGGCATAAAAAGAACTCTCATCCCAGGAAATGACCGAACCGGTTTCGTGACGGTTGGGAGCGCCTGCTGCAATTTAATAAAACCAAGAACTTCAATATGTATCAGGATAACGTCATGGTACCTGTCGGTGATTGGGCAAAAACACGATTACGCAATTTGAGTGAAACCGATAAGAGGAGAAGCAATTCAGAAGTGGGCAGCGGTTTTGGTAAAAACATTTCGAATTGGGTGGGACGCGAATGGTCTATCCGGATAATGTCCTGCATTTGGCGACGGAATGCAATAATAAAAACCACAGCGCTGCATTTCCGGACGCCTTGCCTGAATGGTTCATCAAGCTGTTTACAGTGGAAGATGATGTCGTTCTTGATCCTTTTATGGGATCGGGTACGGCAGTGATTGTGGCGCATAGGATGGGCAGGAAAGCCATCGGCATCGAAATACTTGCACAATATCTAAAACTTGTCGAAGAAAAAACATTGCTGCTGCAAACCACGATATTCGATGATGGACGGGAGTATGAAAAACCTCAGAATGATTAATGTTGTCGATTATGTTGAAAAAAATATCAGTGAATTTCACAATAAACGATTCATAAAACTGGAGAATCTCCGATTAACGGAAATTCTCAAGAGAAAAAACCCCTATCTCTTCAAAGCAAAAAATATCTTGACGGCTCAAGACCTGGTCAAATATATCCTTGATGCTTATCTCTCCACGCAGGAAGAAATCATTTTCGGTGAATTTTTAGAGGGACTTGCCATTTATATCAATCATCTTGTATTCGCCGGCAGAAAATCATCCGCTGAAGGAATTGATTTAGAATTTGATCAGGATAACATTAAATACATTGTCTCCATAAAATCAGGACCAAACTGGGGCAACAGCCGCCAAATCGCCAAAATGAAGGATGATTTCAATAGAGCCAAAAAAGTGCTGCGCACAAATGCTCCCACTATTCAAATCGAAGCTGTTAATGGATGCTGTTATGGCCGAGACAATCAGCCGGATAAGGGTGACTATAGCAAATATTGCGGCCAACGCTTCTGGCAGTTTATTTCCGGTGAGCAATATCTTTATACAGAAATCATCGAGCCCTTAGGGCACAAAGCGAAAGAGAAGAACGACCAGTTTCTCGCAGCGTACAGTCAAATTCTGAACAGATTTACGTTCGAATTTGGCGCAGAATTCTGCACCGATGGCAGAATCGATTGGGAAAAATTGGTACAATTCAACTCGGCAGCATAGACTGCGAAACCATCTTTATTAAATTATGTCCACTTGATCACCTTATCTCGCCGAAAACGATTGAGGTTTAAAATGCTTTCAAAAATCTTAACGGTTCTCTTGCTCCTGTTCTCAACCGCCTTTGCCGCGGAATACTATATCGACGGCCGAATCGGATCAGATCTGAATTCGGGCGACAAAGAGCATCCGTTCGCCACCATCCAAAAAGCGGCACAGACCGCCGTCGCGGGAGATGTCTGCATGATTCGCCAGGGTTACTATCGCGAAAGCGTACGCCCCCTGCACTCGGGTCAAGCCGGCGCACCCATTCGCTTTGAAGCCTTTGAAAATGAGACGGTCTACATCGCCGGCACCACCCTGCTGCAGTCCGGCGAATGGCAGCCGTACAGCGGCGCAGTTTTCGTCGCGCAGCTGCCCGCCGGAACACAGGTGAGTCAGGTTTTTGTGCTCGGCGAACAAATGGAGATCGCGCGCTTTCCCAACAACCTCAGCGACAATCTGCTTTTCCCCACCCTGGGTACCGCCCAATCAGCGACGGCGAAAGCTCGACCTGCGTTGTCCGACATCACCGACCCGCTACTGAATTCTGCGCCGACCAATCTGCAGGGCGCCGACCTGTGGCTGCTCTCCGGACTGAAATGGATATCCTTCACCATGCCGATTGAATCGCATCAGGGCAGCACAATACAATTCCTTTTCTCCGGCGACATTGAACCGGCTTATCAGCCGGAAGCGGGCAGCAGCTATTTCATCACCGGCTCTCTGGGTTTGCTGGACGCAGAGGGGGAATGGTTCTATGACGCAGCCGGCCGCAGCCTCTATTTCTATCCGCCGGCAACCTCCTTGGCGTTGGAAGTGGAAGTCCGCACGCGACAGTGGGGACTGGACCTGAGCGGACGCAGCGACATTGAATTCAGAAACATCAACTTTTTCGCCGCCTCGATCAATTTCGATAATGCGCAGCGCTGTCTGGTGGAGAATTCGCGTGTTCTCTATCCGACGCCGTTCTTCCCCACGGATGGGTGGGCACATACCGAAAATCCACAGAATTCGCCTGGCGCAGGCATCAAACTCGGCGGCAGAGAAAATGTGCTGCAGAATTGCGAAGTGGCTTTTTCCTGGGGCGATGGCGTGACAGTATTCGGAGACGGCAACACTGTGGACAACTGCCTGATTCATGACTTTGCCTGGATTTGTTCCGACGCCGCCGGGGTTCACACCAGCGGCATGAATCACGTGATTACGCAAAACTCGATCTACAACGGCGCGCGCAGCGGTTTGGTACACCGCAAAACGAAAGGACTGGAAATTGCCTATAACGACATTTACGACTGCGGACTGATGTGCACTGATCTCGGCGCCACCTACTGCTATCAAACCGACGGCGGCGGCACCGTCATTCACCACAATTGGGTGCATGACGTGGTCACGGCTGCGCACACCGCGGGAATATATCTCGATAATGGTTCGAGCAATTTCATCGTTCATCACAATGTCGTCTGGAACACCGACGACCTGGGCATTCAGACCAACCTCGACGCGCGCAATCATCAGATTTATCACAACACCATTTGGAACTGCGCCGAGGCCATGGGCGGAGGAGGGGGAGATATCCATGAAAAATGCAAGGTTTATAACAATCTCTCCAACGCCAACAAATGGTTCGGCACCGACGTTCAGCAGAATCTCGTCCTCGGGGACGCCCATTTTGTCGATGAGCTGAATCACAATTTTCGTCTGCGGGCCGATTCTCCCGCCCGCGATGATTATGTCATCGCCGCGGTTTTCCTCAACGGCGGGTTTGAAAGCGGCGTGGGCGGATGGAACGGCGCCGGATCATTGCTGGAATCGATAACCGATCCGGTGCACTCGGGGAATCGCGCCTGCCGTTCATATAATCGGCGCCAATATTGGGAAGGTGTGCGTCAGGATGTCACCGAGGTGCTCAAAGATCATGGCCCGGGTTCCTATACCATTGAGGCGTGGATTTACCCGGCATCCGGGGCTGTCGACGGCTATTTGCGCTTCAAGCTGGTGGATGAAAGCGGGGAACGATATCCCGGCACGACTCGACGCTGTTCGGCGGGACAATGGACCAAGGTCACTTACAAGACCTCCATCACCTGGAAAGGTGCGCTCAAGGAGGCGGTCTTTGAACTTATGACCTCGAACGACACGGCGTTGCCCGATCTCTACCTCGACGACTGCAGCCTCATCACGCCTGCCGCTGTCGACACCACCAGACCCCGGGGCAGTGTGCCCGTGGCGGGCATTAACGACAATGTCGCTGACGGCAAACCCGACGCCGGCGCCTACGAATATGGTGATGACAAATTGGATTGGGAAGCCGGCTCTACCCTCAAACCACTCTATACTGGCGTCAAAATACTTTTATCGTCGCCCGCTCGGCCGAACAGCTTTACCCTGCAGCAGAACTTTCCCAATCCCTGCAACGGCTCGACAACCATCCGATTCACCCTGGAGTCGTCCGCAAAGGTCAACCTGGAAATCTATAACATTCTGGGAAACAAAGTGACCGGACTGATTGCCCGAAGAGTTCCTGGCGGCGAACACAGCATCCTATGGGACGGCGCCGATGACGACGGATTGCTAGTAAGCAGCGGCATCTATATTTATCGCCTCCAGGTGGAACAGGGAGAAAAAATATTCAGGGAGAGTAAAAAGCTGGTGTATGTCAGATGATTGAATCATCCCGGGCAAAATTAACAAAGCGCTGCTACAATGACGCAGAGCGTCAAAGACGGCATTGCCACGCTCCCAGACTGTGTGAAAATAGAAAACAGCTGCACCCTGAGCAAAGTCGAAGGGTGCCAAGTTCACTAAAATCGGGCTTCGACTCCGCTCAGCCACCGAGGGAGGAGGCGTTTTCACACAATCCGGGAACTTGACGCAGAATAAACCTATGATTCCTATTTTGATACAGCCCCAAGACCCATTTCCCTCACCACTGAACAGACTGCGTTCCCAGTTATAACATGAACTTTAGGGTGATTTGTACGATCTCCGGACGACTGCCGAGACGCACCGCAGGACCCCAGGTGCCGGCGCCGCAGGAGACATAGAAATGAGTGTTCCCCTTTTTCAAATAGCCCCAGCTGTTTTCATACATTGAGTTTGTAATGGCATTGAGCGGCCACAATTGACCATGATGGGTATGTCCGGAGAGTTGCAGATCAATGCCGTTTTCAACAGCTTCCTGCAGGCCGAACGGCTGATGATCCATCATCACCACCGGCAGGCTAAGGTCCGCCAGGCGCATCAATTCGGACAGGCTTTTTCGCGATCTTCCGGCAAACTGAGCAACGCTGCGATCCTCTCTCCCGACGAGGCAAACGGCATGATGAATCGTGACGACACTGTCCCGCAAAACCGTCACTTTGTGTTCCTGCAGATACGCTACAGCACGTTCTGCGCCGCCGATGAACTCATGGTTGCCGGTCACGGCGAACACACCGTATTTCGCCCTTAAGTCGAGCAGGGCTTGGCCGAGATTTTCCCGAATGACCGGCGCCAGGTCCTCATCGACGATGTCGCCGGCAAAAAGAATCAGGTCCGGCTGCAGCGCATTGATTTTGTTGACGATGCGGCAGAAGCGCCTCCTGCCGACGATCGTGCCGAGATGGATATCCGACGCCATGACGACATTCATTTCGCGCAGCGCGGATTTCTTTTCAATTTTCACCTCCAGCTTGCGGACGCGGACAGCGCAGGCATTCAAATAGCCGACGATGACGACCAGCATCACTGCGCCGATGGTGACGCCGAGCGCTGTCAGTTTCAGTGCTTTCAAATCATCGGTGAGCCGATGAAAAAACGGAATAATGTGGTTGACGAGGCGCGCCAGATCGATGAGAATGACAGCCAGCAGAAAATAGAAAAACATCGCCAGCCAAATTGAGCCAATCCAGACAAAAAAGTCACTGACCTTGGACAGCCAGACCCGTTCCAGCACCCGGCCGATGATGTAGGAGAGGGCGAGGAACAGAAACAACAGCAGATAGGGCGTCTTCAAGGCTGCATAGGACGAGACCGCCTGCCAACCGCGTACAAAGATATAAAAATGACATAATCCATAGATCGTCAGCACGATGCTGAAAAAGATGATAAAATTGATGACCTTCATCCTCATTTCCTGTTTGGTTCACATTCCGGTACAGTCGCTGATTTTAACGGCGTCTTGATCATGCGCAAGCGGAAGCAGATCATCTTTTCAGATGTCTGTTCAAAAAATCGAATACCACGTTTAGATTTTCCGGGGTTGAAAATTCCGGCCCGCCGTGTTTGGCGCCCGGCAACAGGATCAGTGTGCACTTGTCCTGGCCGATTGTCTGCACCTTTTCAGCGAACCGGATCGACTGCTCGACCGGCACCAGCTGATCATCCGTACCGTGCTGGATGAGAAACGGCGGATCGTCTGCGGTGATATAGGTTTCCGGACTGGATGCCGCGACCCGTGCCGGAACCTCGGTGATCTTCTGTCCCAAATAGAGAGATTCCGGCGAACCGCTTTCATTATGATCGGGATTTCCTTTTCCGCTCGCTTTGAACTGCTCGTCCATCAACAGAAACTGGGTAGGGCCGAACCAATCGACCACCGCCTGCACCCGACTGGACTGCTCCGGATTTCCCAGGGACAAGTCCTCTAATTCCGTGACCTCACCGCTCACTCCGGCCATGGCGCAGAGGTGACCACCGGCAGATCCGCCCCATGCAGCGATTTTATCTTTGTCGAAATGATACTCTCCGGCATGGGCGCGTATCCAGCGAATCGCCGCTTTGACATCGTGAACGGCCGCCGGGAAAATCGCTTCGCCGCTCATGCGATAATTGATCGACACGACCGCATATCCCCGTTTCAATCCTTCGAGCATCGGCGTCAATTGGCCGTCCGACTTGTCGCCGCCGCGAAAGGCGCCGCCGTGGATCGAGAGGATGACCGGGAAGGGCCCCTCTCCCTGCTCCGGCAAGTAGATATCCAGTTTTTGCGCCGGCGACAAAGATGCGTAGGCGATGTCCAGCCACTTGCGTGTGATGGATTCAGTCGGCGCTTTTGACATTCCCCGCGGTTGACTATTGACCTTTATCGCCGGAAGAACGAAGATCAACATCAGCGGCAACATGAGTGGTAATTTTTTCATAGATTGACTCCTGTGTGATGTAAAGCGAAATAGACCCTTCGACTTCGCTCAGGGAACGCCCTTCGACTTCGCTCAGGGAACGCCCTTCGACGGCGCTCAGGGAACGCCCTTCGACGCAGCTCAAGGAACGCCCATCGACTTCGCTAAGGGAACGCCCTTCGACGGCGAACGGGGAACGCCCCTTGACGGCGGTCGGGG
>RPQV01000167.1 GCA_003818595.1 Calditrichota bacterium | reverse complement strand
TCAGATCTCTCGTGGACCAAGAAAATTCGTCACCCCGGCGAAGTGGTGAAAAAGGGCGACGAGATAGAGGTGGTTGTTCTCAATGTCGATCGTCAAAACCGTCGAATTTCTCTCGGTTACAAGCAGACTCAAAACAATCCTTGGGATGAATTCGAATTTCAGTACAAACCCGGTACCCAAGTTGAAGGTAAAGTAGTTCGTCTGATCGAAAAAGGTCTGTTGACCGAGTTGCCGGAAGGTGTTGACGGCTTTGTCCCCATGTCACAGTTGGCCAAAGAAAATCTCAGCAAACCAGCAGATGGTTATCAGATTGACGATGTGCTGACGTTGACCGTCATCGAGTTCAATAAAGAGAGCAAGAAGATTGTTCTTTCGGAAAAGAAAGTTGCCAATTTGGAGGAAGCAAAATCGCGTTCGGAAGCTGAAGTTGCTGAAGCTGAAGAAGAATTCGCCGTTGAAGCGCCAAAGAAGCAATACAAAAAGACCGTTGAACCGGTGGCTGCAAAAACAGAAGTCGTTCCACCTCCCGAGGCAGAACCTTCTGAGGCCAAAGACGTCCCCGAGACAGAAAACTAGGTTTATCATGGACGGAGAGAGTTGGACCGATTGGGTCCAACTCTCTTTTTAATTATCTTTATAAACAACAAATGATTGCGAATTTTTAAAGGCATTCAGTCGAATATTTTGATTTTCGGTGTTGAGCGTCTGATAGCCCAGGAGGAGATATGTGGGTTATTAAATGGATTCTGATGTTATTGGCGGTCATTTTTCTAATTGGTTTTGCCATGCAAAATGCGGACGTTCATGTTCCGATTCGTTTTTACAAGTGGGAAACCATCAATGACCTTCCCCTGTGGGTGGTCATGTATCTTTCATTTATCGCCGGCATGCTTTTTTGGCTGGTGATTTCGATTTATCAAATGTTTGGCCTCAAGGCTGAAAACCGCAAAAGTCTCAAGCGGGCGAAATTACTGGAACAGGAATTAAACCGGCTGCGGAACGCTGCGGTTGAAGAAGTTGAATTGCCGGCAATACGCACTTCGAAATCGAAATAGTTCAAAAAGGGAGCCGATTTCATGACTCACGATTCGAACCTCTATCTTGGCATCATTGTTCTACTCATCTTGGCCTCAGCTGTTTTTTTAATCTTTCGTCGAAAACCCGGCCATCGCAAAAGCGTTCAGAATGACTATATCACCGGCTTGCATTTCCTCTTGTGGGGCGATCAGGATCGTGCGTTGGAAAAATTCCGCGATGTGGTTCGCCGTGATACTGACTATATCGATGCTTATGTTTTGATCGGTAACATTTTCCGTGAAAAAGGTGCTTATGAGAATGCCGTCAAAGTGCATCGAGATTTGCTGATCCGTCCCAATCTAGCCGTCGAGCAACAAAAAAATATATTGATGAATTTAGCGCAGGATTATTACAAAAACCAACAATTGAAGTGGGCTCTATCAACCTGCGATAAAATCATCGAGCTTGATAAAAAAGACGATTGGGCTAAAGAATTCAAGTTGACCATTTATGAGGCCATGGGGGACTGGCAGGGTGCTTTTGAAATTTTGCGGAAGCATTCTCGAATGGAAAAATCTGAAAAAATAGTCCGTCTTGCTGCCTGCAAGGTCGAACAAGGATTGCAGCTCACGGCGTTGAAGCAGGAACATGAGGCGCGCCTTTGTTTTCGCGAAGCGATTAAATGGAATGGTAAATGTTTTCCGGCTTTTATGGAGCTGATCAACAGTTATATTCGCGATAAAAGAGACGCTGATGCACTGAAAGAGCTGGACGGTCTGGTTCAAGTCCTGCCCGAATACGCGGACGTTGCGCTGAGCCATTTCGAGCATACTCTTTTTGAAATGGGAAAATTTGAGGTCATCGAGAAAGCCTATCGCCAGATTATCATTGATCATCCGCAGATGATTCATGCTTATCTCGGATTGGCAGAAATTTATGAGAAAAAAGGCGAATTTCGTCAGGCCGTAGAACTGTGTAATACAGCCTTGCAGCAACCCGGCGTTCATGATCGGGTGAAACTGATGCTCATTCGTCTGGATACCAAATTGGAACGTTTTGAGCAGGCGGCTCGGCGGGCGATTCTGCTTGCGGATGAGGCATCAGCGCGAAAATATGTTTTTGTCTGTCGCGAATGCGGCGTGCAACAGAACAGTTACTTTATGCATTGTCCTGCATGTTCCGCTTGGAATTCTGTGGAGAAAAGATAGTTGCAAGTGCGACAACCCATTTTCATATTCTTTCTTTTTCTTACTTCCTTAACCCGCGCCGCAGTTGATATGGAAATGTTAAAGGGTTATTTCGCTGAACAAAGGTTCGAGGAACTCCAGAATACGCTTCCTGAGGCGGCAGCCATTTTCCCGAATCATCCTAATATTGCTTTTTATCAGGCCTATTTGAATGTCCATTCCGATTCCGCGGTTGCGCAGTATAAAAAGGTGCTCAGCGCCAAGCCTCCCTCAGATCATCTCGATCAGGCATTGATGCGTTTGGGACAGTATTCATTTTCGATTGGCGAATACAAGCGGGCGCGTTCCTACCTGGCGGCTCTGTTCAAGTTTCCCCGTTCCAGTTTAAGAGATGATGCACAATATCTTTATTGTCAGTGTGTCTTGGCAGAGGGACTCTTGGATTCAGCCCGAATTTTTTTGAACGCATTCATTCAAAATATCAATCAATCACCATTTATTGACAATGCCATTCTCGACCTGGAGAGCCTTGGGGGTGCTGTCTCTCCTGCCAAACCAAGCCGTGATGAAAACGGCGGCTTCTATTATACAATCCAAATCGCCAGCTATAAAAGTTCTGCAGAGGCTGAAAATGCCGGTCTTAAATTGAATCGTCTCTTTTCTCATGTTGAGGTCGTTAAGCGAACCCTGGGAGGTTCTCGATACTGGGCTGTTCATGTGGGCAAGTTTAAAAGCGAAGAGAAAGCCGAGCGATACGCTGAGCTTTACATCAAACCCCATTTGAAAGAATATAAAATTGTCGAGCATTCCCGCTGATTGAGCAAATTGTTCACCGGAGCGATTATGAAGTTAAAATTGGGATGTTGGCACTTTATTCTACTAGGTTCCGTCGCGGTTAATTCTGCCGATTACTCTTTTCCGCCACCAACGGCCTCGTATAACATCACGGCAAAACTGGATGCCGTTGATAAAAGGATTGACGGCGAAGAAGAGATCATTTGGATCAACCGCTCAAACAGAACAACCGATGAGATCTATTTACATTTATATCTCAACGCATTCAAGAATTTGTCCACCACATTCATGTCCGAAGTTTCAAATCGTTTTTCATCATTGCCGGATTATTTTTATTCTGTATGTAAAAATGGGTGGGGGTATTGCGATGTTCGTTCCATCGCTGTTGAGGCTCCGGGGCTGTTCGAACGCATGGATGTGATGGAATCTCTGCAGTTTGATCCGATCGACGACGGCAATGTCGCGGATGAAACGGTGTGTCGAATCCGCCTTCCCGGCGCAGCGGCGCCTGGTCAGGTCGTTCATCTTTATATCTCTTTCACATCGCAATTGCCCCATCGAGCACCGAGAACAGGTTATTATCAGGATTACCTGGTCGCCGGTCAATGGTTCCCTAAATGCGGGGTATTGGAGGAGCAGGGTTGGAATTGTCATCAATATCACAACGTGAGCGAATTTTTTGCGGATTATGGCGATTATGATGTGTCCATCACCCTGCCGAAAAACTATATTGTTGGAGCAAGCGGCGTACTGGTCGGAGAAACCTCAGCTGGTGCAGGAGAAAAAACCGTACGATTTCAGGAAAAATGTATCCATGATTTTGTCTGGACTGCCTCGCCAAAATTTCGCGTTGCCGAGCGTACTTTTGAATATGTCGATCTGCCTCCGGTGAAGCTGGCACTGCTTTATCAACCCATCAATCAAAAATATGTTGATTCCTATTTTGATGCCGCCATCGCTACCTTGAAACATCTCGGTTCCTGGTATACGCCTTATCCCTATTCACATCTCACCATCGTCGATCTTCCTGAGAAATCCAATGCAGGCGGCATGGAGTACCCGACATTGTTCACGACTGACGTCAGTTGGCAGGTTGCGTCGGGCAGTCAGGCGCCGATGGGGGTAACGGTGCATGAATGTACGCATCAATTTTTTTATGGAATCATTGGCAATAATGAGGCTGAACATGCCTGGATGGATGAAGGCTTGACGGTGTATGCGACCTCGCGATGTTTGAACACGGCCTATGGTCCTGGAAATGCCTGGAAAATGTATTTGGCAAGGGATTCGTTCGGTTTGCCGACAACATTCAAACATGTGCACAAAGATCAGCGAGACTGGATCGTGGAAAATCAGCGCGAGCGCGGCGCACTCGATTTTATGGATAAACCCTCCTGGGCATATGTGAATTATCCGGCGTATCGTAACAATGCTTATGAAAAACCGGCATTAATGTTATGGACATTGGAAAATGTACTGGGTGAACCGGTTTTCAACCGCATTATGCGGGAATACGTCACGCGCTTTCGCTTCAAGCATCCCAAGCCACAGGATTTTATTAATGTCGTCAATGAATTCTCTCCACAGGATATGAATTCATTGTTTGATCAGACGCTGCATACTCCTGGAGTTTTGGATTATGCAGTGGTTCGAGTCATTTCGCAACGGGATAAAGGAACCAAAGGATATTTCGGCCGAGGTGCAGAATTGGCACTTGCCGAGAAAAATGATCCGGGAACTTGGACTTCGCAGGTTCATCTTGAACGTCAAGGCGATATTGTCTTTCCCGTCGAATTATTGATCACTTTTGAAGACGGCGAGAAACGGCGTCTTCAATGGGACGGTAAAGAATCCATCAAAATATTCTCCTTTACCCAGAAAGCCCGTGTTGAAAAGGCGGAAATTGACCCTGATCACAATATATGGCTCGATGTGGATGTCACTAACAACGGCAGGTACCGTGAGAAAAATCATCTTGCTGCTTTTCGATGGGGCGTGCAATGGTTGTTTTGGCTGCAGCACTTGTTGGAAACCGCGGCCATTTTTTCCTGACCGAAAAATGAGGGAGATCATCTGGTGACAATAGCAACTATTTTGCGCAGCGGCATCGATCGCGCATTCCGAAATTCGAGGGTAGGAATGGTCTTTTACCTGAGCAATGTGATTTTTGCAGCTGCGGTCGCATTGCCCCTTTTTCTGACTTTAAACGGGCAAATCGCCTATCTGACCATGCGGTCAGAAATTGCTCAGCATCCTTCGTACGCCTGGTGGAGCGGTTTTCGCTTCCACGATGGATGTTTGGCGGAGACAATGCGCCCAAGTCTGAATTCCGGTTTTGGGCCGATGTTGGATAACGTTGAGCTGTTGTTCCGCGGGAATTTCAACTCATTTGGTCTGACCATTCTCTTTGCAGGGTTGGCCTACATTTTCCTCATGGCTTTTCTGAATGGAGGCGCCCTTTCCCAATTTATCGAGGATCGCGGTTTTTCCATGCAGAGATTTCTCGGGCATTCAGGCCACTATCTTCGCCATATGTCGGCATTTCTGACGCTCCAAGGTCTGGTATTGTGGGGCATTTACCGGGGAATATCACCATTACTCTTTTCGATGATCGATTCAGTCACTGTCGCTTCGGTTTCCGCGCCTTTGGTCTGGTTCGTCAACTTGGCGGGCTATATCCTTGTCATCAAATTGGTATTTATTGTTGTCACCCTCTTCGATTATGCGAGAATCATCCTCATTGCCGAGAAAAAAACATCCTCACTGACAGCGCTGGGATTATCTGTCAAATTTGTATTCAGCCGTTTGCAGCCTATGGGGCTCAATGCGTTGTTGGCAGGAATTGCAATCCTGATGTCAACAATTGCGGGCACTATCTTTTCTATTATTCACCCATCAGGACTTTTTATGGTGATTTTGTCGTTCCTGCTGCAGCAGGTTTATTTATTTTTACTCATCTCCATGCGCGTTGCCTGCTATTCCACTGAAGTTCTGCTTTATCAGCAACAGATGGCGGAGAACCAGCAGGTTAAAAAACGAAAGCATTAATTCTGCAACAAGTGCTGAGGATACGCTGTATGGCCATCAAGCGCTGCTTTTATCTGCTTCTTTTTCTTGTCGTCAGCCGCACCTTTTCGACGTCCCGATTGAACATCGTTTATCCCCCTGAGGGGGAAGTCCTGCAGACCACTGCGATTGACAGCAACTATATTTTTGGTCGCGTGACGCCGACAACTGCTCAATTGTTCATCAATAATACTCCGATACCGATCTACCGGAACGGCGCTTTTTTAGCTTTTCTGCCTCTGCAGGCCGGTCAATTTTCTTATGAGTGCCGTTTGATTGCAGATAACGATACGGTGCGAGTCGTCCGCCATATCGTAGTGCCTTCGCCGCCTCAAGTTACTCCTGGCGACTCGCTTACGATCCTTCGTGAGACCGTTGAACCCAATCTTGACCATATTTTGAAAACTGGTGATTGTGTACATATTTCCTTTTGGGGGACGCCTCTCTGTCACGCCTTTTTTACAATTGGCACTTTAACGGAGCGTTTTCCGCTCATTGAAAACGTTCCCGCGGCTGATATTTATTGGGCTGAGGCTGTTTTTGGTACAGGTGCAGCTTTAAAGCCGCCTCCGACTGCCGGATTTTACAGCGGTTCATACACCTTAAAGAATAGCGATCAATTTGATCAAGATTCGATTTATGTTTACCTGGAGTCATCCCAAGTTTACCTGGAGTCACCCCAAAATGAGTTATTAAAGATGGCTGCCAAGGGCAGATTATCGACGTGGACAGAATCGGAAAAGTGGGGGGAGACCTGGTTGCCCAAAACGGTGCTTCGTACAGCTAAAGGCAAGAGTTACTATTATTTTTTGCCGCCCCATGTCACCTGCCGGATAACCGGACAAATAGGCAATGCCGTTCGCATCCAATTATCCGAAACAGTGGAAGCGTGGACGGAAAGAGATAAAATCGTTGATAAACCGTTCGCCGAGAAGATGCCGATAACCGTACGCGTGTTGCGCTGTGAATCGAGGGAAGCAGGGAGTCGGGTGAAGGTTTACACCAGCATGCGCGTGCCATTTCGGATTGAACAATCAATTGATGGGCAATCGCTTCATGTCTATTTTTACGGAGTTATTGCCGACACAGATTGGATTCGTTATCAGCAAAAGGATGACCAAATCGCGCAGATCCAGTGGCGGCAGATTGATCGACAAATTTATGT
>RPQV01000166.1 GCA_003818595.1 Calditrichota bacterium | reverse complement strand
CTCCGCAGCTTCGCGGGTGATGGAAGACATTTTCCAACTTTTCGCTTTTCGTGGTTCGGGTTTTTCGATGCTCCACACTCCCGATGTATCTTTATTGCAAACAATTGTTTCACCGGAAAATTCCAGCTCAAACCGAGTGATATCCGATGCGTTGGCATCGGTGAGTTTTTTATTTCGCAAATCAAACAGCGTGGGATTGAGAAGATTCACAAATGCGGAATCCACCAGAAACACCGGTGTCCGCGCGTCATCTCGAGCGTAGAATTGACTCTCTTTTGCTTTGCCGATGAAGAGCGTTTTGCGCGCCATATTTTCCCCCAAGGCCAAATCTATGCGAATAGCCGGACGATCGAGCCCGTACGGCTTTAGGTCTGTGGGATTTTCATCCACATATTCTTTCGCCTTTTCGCTGTTCAGTCGATTAATGACCTTGTCCACTTTTGTTTTATCGGCTGCTTGATTCGTCGGTTTTTCAAGCGACCAGTCGGCGCCGTTCTTGACGAGTTCGAATTCTCCATGCTGATTCTGCAAGTGCAGTGAACGCACCTGCGCGGTCTCAAAGCCGAGGACGCTCTTGTTGCGTAAATCGAACAGGGTTTTCCTGACGTTGGACTGCAGTGTCGTGCTGGTCAGGAAAACATCCGGTGAACCGCTTTTCCGGGCAAAAACAAAGGAACCCGTTGGACTCGAATCCCCGACGTACAGGGTATCTGTTCCCTTTTGATGAGTGAGGACCATACGTGCCGCCGCGTCATGCAGACCGTAGGTGTTGTATTCCGCAGGATCAGAAGAGACCGTTCTTTCGATTTTGGCATAGCTGAACATCCCCAACAAGCCGTCGATGGCGCTTTTATCGCCATCGGTTTGAATGGGGGAGAGGATCTTCCAACCCACAGCGCTGTCCTTCTGACAATGAATGGCGGAAGGCTGGAGATAGATGTCCGTCACCTGTTCCTTTTCGATGTTGAGCAGTTTTTCTTCGGTTTTTTTTGTCTCTTCTTTTTGTTTTTCCTGTTTGTTGAGAAATATGACGGCGACGATGCCGAGGGTTAAAAAGAGCGCGAGTATTCCTGTTATTTTGAAATTCATAGGAAATCTCCCAATTTGAAGAACGTGCTGATTATCACGATGACAATTCCCCAAATGAGAAAAAATTGTCAGAAATTAAAAAAAGGGCTTTCATCGTGAAAGCCCTGTTCATGCGGCTATTTTCTTTTTTTATAAACGTAAACTCCCAGAGTAAAAACCGCCAGAGGCAGCAGAATGACGCCAAACCAGAGCATCATTTTGGACTGTTTTGCCGTCAACGAGAGACGGCGGTCCTCCGGATCTCGCGGTCGAATGCTGATCAGATCTTCTTCACCCGCCAGCCAGTTCACCGTATTGAGCATCAAATTGCCGTTGGCCTGGAAATTAAAATAGCCATTGACGGCAAAGTCCGAATCTCCAAAGATGGCGACTCGAGCCTTTATCTCTCCAACACCGAGTCCAAACTTATCCGGTCGAGTCTGCGGATTTTGAGCACTTTGTTCCGCGACTGTCAGGATGGACAGGGGGCCTTGCTTATCGCTCTGTTCGTCAAAACCGACGCGCGCATTTTCTTTGAGTGGAGATGATTCACCCCAGCTGTTGTTGCTGGTTTTGGCAATCTCGGTGACGGTGATGCCGCTGGGGGCAGATTCCATGCGCGAAACCGAGCGCGCTTCTGAGAACAACGTCATCATCCCTTGGAATCCCTCGGTGATGTTGTGGGTCTCATAACTGGTGACGACCGGCATAATGGGACCGGCGCCGAATAGTTGTCCAACCGGCGACAGTTCGACGATGAAATTGCGTCCAACCTCGATTCCCCACTCTTTTGCCAATGATTCATAACTGGAAGGAGCTGAGGGATCGAGCAGCAGCAACAATTTCCCGCCGCGTTTAAGGTAACCGGTAATCATATCTTTTTCCGGCTGCAGCAGATCCGTTTGTGGTCCGGCAGTGATCAGCAGTGCGCAATCGGGCGGAAGAGAATCAGGCTGCTGAACGAGAAATATTTTTTCAACGTCATAGTTCAATTCCTTCAGCGCATCTTTGAATTTGCTAAAGCCATTTTGTTCCGCATCGTCGATATCCTTCTCGCCATGACCGGTGGTGAAGTATATAGTCTTTTTGCCTTCACGAGTGACTTTTATGATGGCATTGGTGATGGCTTCTTCGGATACGGTGTTGACCTTTTCCTGCTTTTCCAGGTATTCGACGACCACCGTACCGTAGGATTTGACATCATATTTTTTGGCCAGACCGGGTTGTTTATCAGGATCGATAAATTCATATTTAAGACGCTGGGTAAAATGGGAATATTCGGTCATCAGTTCTCTCGCCTGTGCCTCTTCACCGGACTTGAAAAAGCCGAGCACAAGCACATCCTGATCGAGATTCTTGAGCACCTTGCGCGTCTGATCCGCCAAACTGAAAACTTGAGAGGCCGTCATATCGGCCCGATAAGCAAAACGATTTCCTAAAATGTTGATGACCACTAGGATACCCAATAGTATCAGGATCATCAAAGCGGCATTGCTGCCGAATTTTGCCGAGCGGCTGGTCAGTCCTGATTTGATTTCCTGAAACCGCAGCACGACAAAAGCGATTTCCAGTGCAAGTCCCAGCGCCAGCAGCACAATCGCAAACGTATTCATCTTGGCATTGATGGAATAGACGATCAAGCCGGCAAGAATAATTGCGATTCCGAGCAATCCGAAAAGTGCGGCATATTTTTTCATCATCTGCCCCTCCATCTTGCCGATTCAATTGAAACGAACGAAAGAAATAATCCCATGAATATAAAACTCAAGTAATAAATGAGGTGTTTGGTGTCGAGCACACCTTTGGCAAAATCGTCAAAATGTTCGATCAGGGAAAAATGAGAAAAGAGTTCTCCCAGCGACTGACTGACAAAGCCGGAAACCCAGCCGATTGCCCAGAAAAACAGGATAAATACAAAGGTGCTGACGGCTGCGATAATTTGATTGTCTGTGAGGGTGGAAAAAAAGACGCCGAATGAGATATAAGACAATCCCAATAAAAACAGACCCAAATAGCCGGTCAAAATTGGTCCGACTTCGGGTTTTCCATAAAAGAAGAGAAAGATGATGAACAGGAAAGTACCCGCAAGCATGACCAGAAAGAGTGCGGCAGCGGCCATGAATTTGCCGAGAATTGCCTGAAGATTGGTAACCGGTGAAGTCATCAGCAATTCAATTGTGCCGGAGCGTTTTTCGTCAGAATAGAGCCGCATGGTGACGAGCGGCAGGAAAAAGAGCGCGAACAAGCTCATATTATGCAGGATCGGGCGTATGGCCATCATATTGACATTGAGCTTGGGCGGCGCCATTTGATAATATTGTGCCTGCATATCGTATCGCATGCACATCTGTACAAAATTTGAAACAATCAAATAGAAAAAGAGTCCTGACAAAGCCAGAAATAATCCGATCACCACATAGGCGATAGGTGAAGAGAAATAGGACTTGATTTCACGTTGATAAATCGCGGTAAAGTTTCTCATGATGCGGCGCCCTCCTCACTGGTGGTTAGATCAAGGAATACATCTTCCAGACTGACGCCTTCAGATTTTATTTCATATAGCGGCCAATGGTTTTCGATGATTGTGCGTGCGATTTCTGGCCGAACATCATGATCTTTGCTTTCCACCACGAGAGTCGTATATTCATGACCTTCGCGGTTGATTTCGACGCGGTCGACAGCCGGAATTGCGGTCAGTTTTTCCCGTACTGCCTCAAATGGAGCATCTGTGCACACCGTGAATCGACGGCCGCCGGCATGTTTTTTCGTCAGACTGTCGGTCGAATCCTGGGCGACGATTGATCCTTTATTGATGATCACGACTCGTTGGCACGTCATGCTGACTTCGGGCAAAATATGAGTGCTGAGGATGATCGTGTGATTTCCTGCAAGGCTCTTGATCAATTCGCGCACTTCAATAATCTGATTGGGATCCAAACCAACAGTCGGTTCGTCCAAAATCAGCACATCCGGATTATGCACCAGTGCCTGGGCAATTCCGACGCGTTGTTTGAATCCCTTGGATAATGTTTTTATGACGCGATTTTCAACTTTGTCAATGGCAGTCTTGCCCATCACGTCGACAATCGCTTTTTTACGATCGACGGGAGCGACGCCCTTTATTTTCGCGACGAAATCAAGATAATCGCGTACTCGCATTTCCTGGTATAGAGGCGGATTTTCCGGTAGATAGCCGATGCGCCGGCGAACCTGCATCGAATTCTCATGAACATCGAATCCGGCAACCTTGGCAGTTCCTGAGGTTGCGGGCAGATAGGTCGTTAAAATGCGCATGGTGGTGGTTTTCCCGGCCGCGTTGGGACCCAGGAAACCAACAATTTCTCCTTTTTCAACATGAAAGGAGACGTCTCTAACAGCTATCACATCGCCAAAGTACCTCGATACTTGTTGCACATCGATCATTGCAAAAACCTCCTTTCGCGACATTTTTGATCGCAACAATTTTCGAAAGACGTAAGTGTCAGCCGAAGTAAAGTTAATTTATCGACGTATCCCCAATTGGGCGATCATCGATCTGTATTTTCCGATATCCTCATTTTTCAAATAGTCCAACAGCCGACGACGTTTTCCTACCATTTTCAGCAGACCCCGGCGGGAATGATGATCCTTGGGGTGAGCCTGGAAATGACGGGTGAGGTCGTTGATGCGTGCGGTCAACAGGGCAATCTGAACTTCAGCCTTGCCTGAATCCTGCGCATTGGCGCCGAACTCCTGGATGAGTGTCGACTTTTGTTCTTTGCTAATCGGCATTAAAGATTTCCTCCATTTGCGAAATATTTGATTGAGCTTTTTTTATCCTGATTAATCTGATCGATCAATTCCGAGGTGTTTGCAAACTTGGCATCCTCTCTTAAAAATGTATAATAATAGACTTCGATTTCTTTATCATAAAGATCCTGATCAAAGTCGTGTATGTGAACCTCGGTCGTTTTTTCGACGCCGCTAAACGTCGGTCGATCGCCAATATAGGTGACTGATTCGCGGATTTCCACTCCCACTTTGACCTTGGTCGCATAGATCCCTGATTTCGGGGTCAATTTATACTGTGACGGTGAACGCAGGTTAGCCGTCGGGAAACCCAACAGTCGTCCTTTTTTATGACCTTCGACGACTTTGCCGCGCATCGAATAGGGCCGTCCCAGCATTCGATTGGCCTGTTCGATCCGACCTTCATTCAAAGCGCAGCGGATGAAGGTGCTGCTGATATTCTCCTCTTCAATCCGCAGCGGCTGCAACTCGATCACTTGAAATTCGAGCTCGTCTGCCAGAGATTTCAGCAGCTTGACATTTCCTTGGCGGTTACGACCAAAGGTATGATTCTGACCGATGACAATAGCCTTCATATTGAATCGACCGACCAGGTATTCGCGAATAAATATCTCTGCCGAGATCGCGGCAAAGGCGTGAGTGAAATTCGAGATGACCAGGTAATTGAGTCGACTCGGTTCCAATATTTCAATTTTTTCATCGATCGTCGTCAGCAGTTTGAGACGTTCCGCTCCCTCTGTAGACACCACCAATCTCGGATGCGGCTCAAAAGTGAGCAGGAGGGAGCGCAACCCATTTTCTACGGCATGCTGAATCGTCCGTTCAAGAATTTTCTGGTGCCCGAGATGAAATCCATCAAATGTGCCGACCGTTACGACGGTTCCCGGGCCGCTCAAATGCTCTGTTATACTCCAAAGGATATTCAAAAGATCCCATCTTCACATGTTGAAAAAATCTTGTGTACATCTGTAATGTTCAGTGAATCCTGGAGTTGATAATCTCCGATGCGCATCCGGGTCAGCTTTTTAACAAAAGCGATTTCTCCGATGGCCTGAGCGATATCGACCGCCAAGGAGCGAATGTAAACACCTTTGGCGCACACAATGTCAAAGGTGGCGCATGTTTCATCCAGCTCCAGCAACTCCAATTGGTAAATATGAATGCGTCTTTTTTCCAGCTCCGGCTTTTCACCGCTGCGCACCAGATGATAAGCCCGTTTTCCTTCGATGTGTATGGCTGAATATAATGGCGGCGATTGTTCGATTTCACCTCGAAAGTGAGGCAATACCTGAATGATTTTTTCGCTGGACAAAGCGTCCGGTGGTTGGCGACGCGAAATCATGCCGCTGATGTCAGCCGTATCTGTTTCAATGCCGAATTGAAACACGGCGCGATACGCTTTTTCAAGCTCCATAAATTGAGAGACTTGCTTTGTGGCCTTTCCGGTGCACACCAGGAGGACGCCGTCTGCAAACGGATCGAGCGAGCCGGCATGTCCCACCTTGACCTGTGGAAACATCTTTTTCACCCGTCTGACCACATCATTGGATGTCCAGCCTATCGGCTTGCGGATATTGATGACGGCTTCATTGATGTTCGGGGTCATAGGCGGAAAAATTCAGCGCTGTCAAAGAGCTAATGTGATTCATTTTGAATCTGCTTGAGCAGACGTTCGATATGATCGGCATATTCCACGGAATCATCATAACAAAACGCCAGGGTTGGAACGGTCCGAACCTTCAATTCATGGCTGATTTCCGTGCGGATGAATCCTTTTGCGCGTTCCAGTGCCTGTGCGGCCTGCAGTTTGCGCTTTTCATCGCCGTACACACTGTAATAAATTTTCGCATGCGATACATCATCCGTCACTCTGACCTTGGTAATGGTGATCAAACTCAATTCAGGGTCTTTGAGTCCCCGAATGAGCATATTGCCCACCTTTTCATGGATGACTGCTGCGATTCGTTCTGCCCGTTTAATCTGCATATTCGCTTTTCATAATATTTCTATCCGATGATCAACGACTTCGATTTGATCATTTTCATCAAAAAAAGAGAGAATTTGAGTCAACGCCTGTTCCAGGAATCGTTTCTCGTTGGCAACTATCGCCACACCCAACACTGATCGTTGCCATAAATCATTATAATCCACCTCGGCAACCGAGACATTAAATTTGTTCTGCAGCCTCTGCTTGATGCTGCTCAGAACCATGCGTTTTGCTTTGAGGGATTCACTGTCTGGAATGAGAAATTCCACCTGCAGCGTGCCGATCAGCATTATAGCGTCCGTTTCTCCTCAACTATTTCATACGCTTCGATGATGTCGTTGACCTTGAGGTCGTTGAACCGCTCAATGCTGACGCCGCACTCAAATCCGGCGGCGATTTCGCGCGCGTCATCTTTGAACCGCTTGAGTGAGGAAATCGTACCCTCATGCAGCAGGCG
>RPQV01000165.1 GCA_003818595.1 Calditrichota bacterium | reverse complement strand
TTACAACATCAGGCCTGCGTCGAAAAAGCTTGTCGGTTGCATCTAAAGTAGTGCCCAAAGGGCAAATCCAGCCGCAGAAAAAGCGACCCCAGACGATGGTCAACATCAAGATCGCTAGTCCGGGTATTGTGATCCAAGTTATTTCGCGCGCGGCCATTATGGTGGACAGCGATAATAGCGGACTCGCCAGCAGATATGTGTCGGCCGGCAGCAGCGGTGGTCCGGGATAACGGGTATTCACGACCACCCATACAAAAAACAATAAAAAAAATATTTGAGACAGACGGCGATAAATGCTCATTGATTCTTTAAAATGGGAAAACGGCAAGGTTATTGTCATGATTTCGTATCATCATGACCGTTGGCCAAGTCTTGATTCTTAATCATCATTTGGTCACTAAACATCTGACCCAGTCCGCGATCAAAAGCGTTTCGAAGGTAGAGAAGGTCTTGTGCTTTGACATCAAACAACAATTCCGCCGCAACCGCATCCGCCGCGACAATATCAGCGGATGCAATCAATGTTTTCGTCAGTTTCACATCAGCGATACTCCCTCCGGAAGGCCCGTTCGCGATCAAGATACGGTAACCGTCGATCAGGGTCAAAGTTGGTCGAATAACGGTATTGAGATCGACTATTTTATGCTCAAACTGAGTATGTATTAATCCTCGATCACCACCAATAATACCCATCAGATTTTTCATCCCCAGGGTCAAGCCCGATACTGAATGCGTCTTGGCAACCGGAATATTTATGAACACATCAAATTCAAGAGCGTCGCAATAAAAGGTCCATTCCTTCAGCACTTTTCCTTGCGGAATGCGGACTAGATGGAAACGATCATCTAAAAGATGGCGAACCTGTGCTCCGGCGGCTTTGGCCGAGGATTCAATTTGACTCTGCTTGTAACATCGCTGTGGATGATTGCATGTTCGATCGAGGACGCGGATCACAGAGGCGCCGGCGTCCCGACATAAACGCACCACCTGTGCAACAACATCCGGATTGGTATTGGCAGCCTGTTCAGGGACTCTGTCCCACCCAATATTCGGCTTGATCAATACCGATTGACCGGGCGAAACATATCTTTCGATTCCGCCCAAAAGTTCAAAAACTGTATTGACCAGTTGCTCCGGAGAGCCGTTTTTTGCAACGGCCACCGACGGCCGCGCGCTTGAAATGTTGGAAATTGTCTGGACGGGAATGGTTAAAAAAGCAGCGGCGCCGACAGCACCGTATTTGAGCATGTGTCGTCGCGTCATGTTTTTCATGTCAGGGATGTGTTTGCTTTAGAGTGATAAATTAAAAAAGCCCGCTGGTAAGGCGGGCTCGAATTCTACGATTTTCTCAGCAACTCAAGTTCATATTCAGCCGATTTTCGCCACTGTCGATCTGTGGCTGCAGCTTCAAAATACTTGACCGCCTGATCGGTTACACCCAAATTCTTTGAAGCAAAACCGGCTTCAAAATTTGCAGCGCCTTTAAATTTGCGCGTTGTCTTCAAGCACTCCTGCGCAGCCTTTAAAGCCTCCTGATAATTGCCGACCTTGTTCTGGGCAACGGCTAATCGATACCAGCCCTCATCAAAATCTTCTTTAATGGTCAATGCCATTTCGTACGCCTGAATGGCGTTCTGAACCTGTCCATCCTTGACATACTCCTCACCGAGGCTGCAGAATGCCTTGTAGTAATCCGGCTTGATTTGAGTGGCCATGGTAAAGTACTTGACGGCATTTTTGCTGTCATTGGCGCCGCTGTAGCTCAATGCCAACATGTAAATATTGGTTTCCTGGTCAGGTTTGATCTCCACAGCCTTGGTGTAGGCTTCGACTGCATTTTTAAAATTGTTCTGATCATAGGACGTCTTTCCGATCGCAGCGAATGCAGCGTAATTGGAAGGATCGACCTCGACTGCTTTGTTATAAGCGACCAGCGCCTCGTCGAATTTTCTCAACTTGGCAAGCGCCAGGCCTTTACCGTAATACGCCCGAGTGTTCCCGGCGTCGAGAGCCAGAGATTTATCATATGCCAGGACCGCTGCGTCATATTGCCCTTGTTTGAAAAAGGTGTTGCCGTTGTTGTATTCCAATTTGGCATCATTCATCTTTTTAGCAAAATCCTGATCCGCGCTAAGGGCATCCTGCAATTTTTTGATCTCTTCCTGCAGAGTATCGTACTGTCCCTTCAGGGAGTTATATTCATCAGCCGTGATTCCGGCAACGCCCATTTTGACGCTGAGTTCTTTCAACTGGGCCATTTTTTCATCGTATTGTTTCTTTTTTTGCTCAATGGACTGCGATAAAACAGCTGCCGACAAAACAAATAAAATAGCTAATACCGTCATTATTTTCGAAATTTTGGTTAAATGCATGTGCACTCTCCTTATAGGGTGAAACAAAAACAATTGGTGCCGAAGGCGGGACTCGAACCCGCACACCCAATGGGCACTACCCCCTCAAGATAGCGTGTCTGCCAATTCCACCACTTCGGCCTGGTTATCTCTCCGGCTGAACGGGAATGTTCTCAGGAACATTCACTTCAGGCAGCGTTCGCGCCGGTGAGGCCATTCTTCGTTCTCTTTCGCGCTGCATGACGGTGGCCTGATCAACGGTGCCTTTGGTGATCATACCCAGAATCAGCGCGATGATCATGAATGCCGCCGCAAGAATAGACGTCGCCTTGGTCAAAAAGGGTGCACTCCCGCGCCCGCCAAACACAGCACCCATACCGCCGCCGGCGATTCCCGCCAAGCCGCCGCCTTTGCCCGATTGAATTAATATAACAAAAACAAGAAAAATCGCAACAATAATAAAAAGAGCAATTAAAATTCCGTGAATCATGAGAACTCCCTCTTACATTCAAGCATTAATGATGCCTAAAAAAGATACAGCCTGCAGGCTTGCGCCGCCGATTAATCCGCCATCAATATCCGGTTGTCGAAGCAGTTCAGCGGCATTATCGGCTTTCATACTGCCGCCATACTGTATTCTGATGCTTTCGGCCAATTCTTTGTCATAAAGTGATATGAGAATAGAACGAATGAATTGATGTACTTCCTGTGCCTGTTCAGGAGAAGCCACTCTGCCGGTGCCGATAGCCCAAACCGGTTCATAAGCGACGACGATTTTTGCAGCATCCGCTTTGGTAACTCCGACGAATGCGCCACGAACCTGTCTTTCGACCACCTGCTCAGTCAACCCGCTCTCCCGCTCCTGCAGCAATTCTCCCACACAGACAATGGGAGTCAAATGGTGAGCAAGCGCTTTGACGACTTTACGGTTGACGGTCTCATCAGTCTCACCGAAATACTGACGCCGCTCAGAATGGCCGACAATCACAAATTGGCAACCGACCGATTTCAACATCTCAGCAGAGACTTCGCCGGTGAAGGCGCCCTTTTCTTCCCAATACAAATTCTGAGCACCGAGGGCGATCGGTGTATCTTTGATGACACTGTAAACGGCATACAGATTCGTGAACGGTGCACACAGAACCACATCCACCTGATGGCGTGTGTATTGGTCACACACGGCCTGGGCGAGTTCCACAGCCTGCGTCACCGTTGTATTCATCTTCCAATTGCCGGCGATAATTCGTTTTCTCATCTATTCGTCGCTGTTCTATCTCAATGAATTCTTTAACCCGGAAACGGCAAATCCGTTCCCTAAAATTCTCTGCACAAATAAAAACAAAGAGGGTCAAAAGAAGGAAAATCTCTTGACCCTCTGAAATGGTGAATCAAAATTACTTGACTGTATCCATGTAAAGAATGAGATCCAAAACTTTGCAGGAATAACCCCACTCATTGTCATACCAGGCGATCAATTTCACAAAGGTATCACTCAGGGATATCCCCGCCTTGGCATCATAAACACAAGTGCAGGCTTCACCGATAAAATCTGAAGAAACCACATCTTCATCAGTATAAGCTAAAATGCCCTTTAATTCACCTTCCGCTGCTTCCTTCATGGCCTTGCAGATCTCTTCGTAAGTGGCGCCTTTGGCGAGACGGCATGTAAGATCGACAACCGACACATCCGCCGTGGGAACGCGAAACGACATACCGGTCAATTTGCCGTTCAATTCCGGAATCACCTTACCCACCGCTTTGGCAGCGCCTGTGCTGGAGGGAATGATATTGAACGCCGCCGCACGACCTCCGCGCCAATCTTTCTTGGATGGTCCGTCGACTGTCTTTTGGGTGGCTGTCGTCGCGTGCACCGTCGTCATTAATCCTTCGAGAATACCAAATTTATCGTGAACAACTTTGGCCAACGGCGCGAGGCAATTCGTCGTGCAGGATGCATTCGAGACAATATTCATCTCTTTAGAATATTTTTTATGATTGACGCCCATAACGAACATCGGGGCATCCTTGGACGGGGCAGTGATGACAACCTTCTTAGCTCCGGCCTTTAAATGGGCTTCTGTTTTGGGAATTTCGGTAAACACTCCCGTCGACTCGACGATATAATCAGCACCAATTGCACCCCAAGGCAGAGCGGAGGGTTCTTTTTCGGCATAGACATTAATCGACTTGCCGTTAACGACAAGCTTCCCGTCTTTTGCCGCAATCTGACCCTTGAATCGTCCATGAACCGTGTCATACTTGGTCATATAAGCCATATATTCAGCATCGAGAAAAGGATCGTTGATGCCGACAAATTCAACATTGGGATTATTCACACCGGCCCGAAAAACCAGACGCCCGATTCTACCAAATCCGTTAATTCCAATTTTTACAGCCATCACACCCTCCAAATTTCATTTGGATTCACATTTCATTTATTCAAGCATACAAAACTGATGTTTGCTGCATGCGGTGGTTTAAACATTAAACCAGTAAATATAAATATTTTTTCAATCATTGTCAAGAATTTACAATAAAAACAGGAACTGAAAAATGAGCGTTGATCGTTGATGATAGGGGTCGATTACGCCGTTCCCTCGCATCACTACATACAGAAACTTTTCCGAGACCAGCCAAAATCAGTGGTTGATGAGCCGCCTTCAAACCCTGACAATCGTCAGCGCAATGATCTCCCGCGCTCCGGCCAACGACAACGTTCGCGCGCACTCATTCATGGTATTTCCGGTCGTCAGCACATCGTCCGTCAACAGGATAGTTTTGTCTTTAATCACCTCCCCATTCTTGACGCAAAATGCGTCGCGCACATTTTGATAGCGCTTATTTTTATCCAATTTGGCCTGTTGCGTGGTATATCGTCTGCGCCGAACGCAGTTTTCCAACAATGGAATGCCGCTCTCCCGGGAAATCCTTACCGCCAGCAGCTTCGCCTGATTGTAACCTCTTTCCCGCTCGCGGGTATAATGCAGCGGTATGGGCACAATATAATCAACCGGGATAGTGCCAATCAACTCCTTCAATCTTCGTCCCATGACCAAAGCGAAAATATTGGCCACACTCCCCATTCTTTGATACTTCATTTGATGAATTAACCGCTGTACAGCGGGAGAATACTGATAAAAAGCAATCGATGCCGAGAACCAGACCTTGCCGACGACCTTGCGCAGATATTCCTGAGAGGAACAGAAAGGCTGTGGGAGGATTTCCAATCCCTCCCAACAGGCAAAGCAGATGAAGCGTTCCTTTTTTTCCAATCGATTTTGGCAGAGAAAACACAAAGGCGGATAGATAAAGTCAATAACCGACGTGGCGATAGAAAAGGCCGGAAGTCCCATTTTCTTGAGCTTCCGGCCCCAATCTCCCCTGATTTTCATCTTTCGTTTAGAACCTGATCGCGAGCACCAATTTGGGCTCAAATCGTTCTTGCGGTTGATAAACTCCGCTGCCCGCTTCCGTCTCCTCGAAGGTCCATACATAATCCATATAAAGAATCAGGAATGGATTGATCTTGTAGCCGAGGCCAACGCGTGCTAAACTGCG
Organism: Calditrichota bacterium; assembly: GCA_003818595.1. Classification (GTDB taxonomy): domain Bacteria; phylum Zhuqueibacterota; class Zhuqueibacteria; order Residuimicrobiales; family Krinioviventaceae; genus Fontimicrobium. The sequence goes on along the minus strand of RPQV01000165.1, from coordinate 1,434 downwards.
ATAATCCAAAGTAAAAACATCGCCGATGGTTTCGATTTGTCTTTTGTCATAGGTGGCGTGAGCTGCGAACACCGGCACAACCTCAGGAGCATCCAATGCAAAATGCAGATTGCCGCCCAATGCTTCACTGTCATAATAGCTGTACATTCCCAAAAGACGAATTTTATCGTCCATGACCTTACCCCACAACTCGCCGAACCAACCCTTGATCTCCTCATTCAATCCGATCAGCATATCGGCTTTGCGGTTGCCGTTGGCTTCAAAGCGCTGCACTTCATAAAACGGATCAAAAAAGGACGGAACAAACTCTTTCCCCAGCCATCGTCGTTCAAATTTTACATGCAACTCCGACATTCCCACCAAACTGCTGAGATCAAAGGCAACACCGGCGAATTGTCCGGACCCAAAAGTTCTGCTCTTTTGTTCAAGCGAGCTAAACCCGTAAATCTGAGACCAATCATAGTAAAAATACAATCCCACAGTGCTGTTTTTCACCAATGGCAATTCCACATCTGCGCCGTATACCGACACACCATCATCCGTCGCAGTGGAACCATCCGGATCGATATCGCGGACATACGTACCGCCAATCGAAAAATTTTTGATAAAGGGAAGCACGGGCATCGTTTTCAACGGCCGCACATAACCTCGACCGCCGAGCACTTCTGAGCGGGCAAAATTGCTCACCATGGTCTCGAAACCAAACATGCCGAAATCAAGATCAAGAACGCCTCCGAATTTTCGATTATCCCATGACGCCGCATTGCTATAGTAATTGACAATGGAACCGTGCCCTATGCGCGATGCATCGAGCGTTCCGGCGCGCACATACACCGGATCGTTTTTTCTGCCCCAGCTCAGGTATCGAATCTGCTGCAGAATATCCGCCGGATCATTCCAGTCTTCAGAACGCAGGTCACCGGTTTCGGTGTTAAACAACAGATTGACATTTAACCCGATCCCCAGCTTGCCAAAAGCGAATTCAGGCCGAAGATGAATGTTAAAATAGGTTTCGGAACCGGTTTCCGAATCAATCGTGGTCAAGCCGACACCGCCGTAAAAAACATTTCTGTTGCTGCCCATGTAGGCCAGGCCGCCGTCAGAAATTTGAGCCGGAACAACCGCGGACAACAAAAGCAGGAGAACAGTCGTGAGTGCAAAGAAGGATTTCATAGTACCCTCCGAGAAGGTTCTGGTGGTTTAATTAGTTTGGACGCCGAGAGCGAAAGTACTGAAATAATTTATAATTTGCATTATATGATATTTTCCACAACCTGCATCGAGTCTGTTTACCAAAGATCATCCATGCCCGGCGGAATATCAAAATGAGTCGCCCATTGGAAATGGCCTACACCACCATGCGCAGACGCCTTGTCAAGCAACAGCAGTCGTTTATGCTCGAGTTCCTCAGCCGCGAGATACTCGAACATCTCC
>RPQV01000164.1 GCA_003818595.1 Calditrichota bacterium | reverse complement strand
CGCAGCCATCTTTTCTATGTTGGGCAAAGGAACAATTCCGAATTCACCAATTTCGAATTAAAACTTTATATTAAAACTGAAAAGGGCGCCAATTCAGGAGTCTATTTTCACACCGCCTGGCAGAAGAAGGGGTGGCCGGCTCAAGGATATGAAGTGCAGGTCAATAATTCCCATTCGGACTGGCGTCGTACCGGCAGTCTCTATGCTGTCCTGGATGTGCGTGATTCGTCGGCAAAAGATGATGAATGGTTTACCGAAACCATTGCCGTTCAGGGCAAGCAGATTACCGTGCGTGTCAATGACAAAATTGTTGTGCAGTATATCGAGCCGGAAACTGTCGATTACCCGGGTATGCCCGGTCGGCGTTTATCATCCGGCACTTTTTGCCTGCAGGGACATGATCCCCAAAGTGTGGTCTGTTTTAAGAACATCTTTGTCAAGCCATTACCGTAAAGTCAGGCGAAATATTTAATCCGAAGCCGCTGTTTTATACGTTGTAAGATCAAGGGGGTTTTCCAGTTTCTTCATTCAATTAATTTCTCATCAAACCAACTTTTATGGAGGGGAACATAATGGTCCATAGAATGGTATTTTTGGTGTTGATTCTGTTTGTGCGGATGGCTTTTTCCGATCTGCCCAATATCTGGATCAACGAAATTCATTACGATGATGCCGGCACGGATTTAGACGAGTTCGTCGAGGTCGTAGCGCCGGAGGCGTTCTCTGAACTCAGCAGCATCACCTTGACATTTTACAATGGCACTGATGGAAAAGAGTACGCTTCTTCCACTCTGGATGCTTTCGCGGACGGGGAGACGGTCTCGGGATTCAAGCTCTATTATCTGGAGAAATCGGGCATTCAGAATGGAGCCCCCGACGGCCTGAGCCTCGATTATAACGGCAGTGTCATTCAATTTCTCAGCTATGAAGGCGATTTCATTGCCACTGAGGGTCCTGCAAATGGTTTGCTCAGTGTTGATATCGGAGTTTCAGAATCCGACGCTACGCTGGAGGGACAGTCATTGCAGCTTCAGGGTAACGGCGCCCGATATAATCACTTTTCCTGGTTCGGACCTTTGACGGCAACCAAGGGAACGCCTAATGAGGAACAGGCGTTGCCGGTTCGATTGTCCTTTTTTCAGGCCATTGGGGAAGCGAGAGACATTCGCCTGATATGGCGGACGGAAAGTGAAATCGATCTTCTCGGTTTTATTCTTGATCGTCGTATCAATGGTGGAGAGTGGCAAAGACGCGCCTCTTATTTGACCCATTCTGAATTAAGCGGGCAGGGTTCCAGTTCGTCGCCGCGTCAGTACGAATTTATCGACGATCGGGTGGAACAGGAACTGATCTATGAATATCGCCTCAGTACCTGCGATGTGAACGGCAGCGCGACGTCGCCATACCTGGCCGCTGCTTCAATGTCGAAGGAAACAGCGGCGGTGAATCATTTCAGTTTGCAGCAGAATTACCCTAATCCATTTAATCCGCTGACGACCATTACGTTTGAATTGCCGCAGGAGGAATTTGTCGACTTGACCGTCTTCAATGCCTTCGGTCAATTTCAACAATTGCTGTTTCAGGGAATGATGAAACAGGGAATTTACAAGGTCGCGTGGGATGGTTCCGCCTATCCAGCAGGTATCTATTTTTTTGAATTGCGTTCTGCTTTACAAGTACTGGTCAGAAAAGGTTTACTGGTCAAATGAGACGGACTCGTCGATCGTTTGGTAAAAGCAAGACCTGATTTGTCTCTGACTCGATCAACCGCATCGATGATGCGGGCTGTTTAACACGGGGAAACATGGAAAACCCCCGCTGTATAACTCCTGATCGGCAGCCGCTATGACTTGTCACTCTGCTGGTTATGCTTTTTCAGTCTTTCCGGCTCAACGATGAGCCCGGCGATTATGCCTTGGCCGTTCAATAATAATTCTTGCAAATCACAATTGTTTTGTGTAAGATTCTTATCATTGGTGGGCAAGAACAATCGAACTGTTATGTAGTTCGAATAGAGCGGGGCAGCGGGTCGTTTGTCAGTGGTGATTCATTTGCCTATTGCATCCCAATTTCGTGATCGTACAATTCTTCGATTAAAATGAGTCAATGGATATTCGCTGAGACTGTATTGTATTTAACACGCAAGATAGAGCGGCGGTTATTGGTCCTGATTTTATTCTTTTCATTCGCCGCAGCGACGGCGGAATCTCCGCATACTGCGCAAACCATTTATGTCGTATTGCGGTTGGATGATTGTTCTGCCACCAGTCCGATTGAGCTTGAACGCAATATTTTTGACCTATTCCGCCGAAATCATATAACTTTGACATGCGGCGTCGTTCCCTTTGTCGCCGCAGTCGACGGACACGATCCGCACGAACAGCCATTGCTTCCCTTGGCGGAGGCCAAAATCAGGCTGCTGCGCCAGGCCGCTGAGGATCAGGCGTGTGAGATCGCACTACACGGTTTTTCACATCAGACGAATAGTCGCTTTCGCAAGCAGGAATTCGCAGGCTTGGATGTTGATGAACAATTGCGAAGAATGACCATAGGCAAACAGGTTCTTGAGGAAAAACTCGGTATAAAGATAAACACGTTTATCCCTCCTTGGAATCGTTATGATGAAAACACCTTGGCTTGCCTTGAACGACTCGATGTTGCCATCCTTTCAGCATCGTGCAGAGGCAAGTGCTTACCCCAATATCAAGGCAACTATCTTCCCATAACCTGTTGTTTTGATCAAGTGGAATCTGCGATTCGTGCTGCGAGAATGACATCAGATCCTGAGTCTTTTATCATCGCTCTTTTTCATTTTTATGATTTTATCGAGATCGACAGACGCCGGGGGGTTATGACCTTTCCCGATTTTGCCCATCGAATTGAAACCCTTTGTTCCCAGAAGGATGTGCGCATTCTGTCGCTCAATCAATGCGCGCAGATGTTTGATGATTTTGACGCCCATCGATTCCTGCTGAATAAGCGTTTGAGAACTTTATTAACGCTTTTACCTCCGCGATTGCGACCCTCCGATCGTTCTCGGTACGTGGATATTCAGGATCGCCGATTGCTGCATCAGGCTGGAAAAAGCCTGCTGACAACCAGCATTGTTTTTTTTGCCGCTTCGATTTTTCTATTCCTGGGTACGGGTTTTTGGGTCAACATCGGCCGCAGACGATTAAAACAAATATTGCTGCTTCTGGTGTTGTTTTTTATCGCTGGTCTGGCATGGGATTTTCTCTATTTAAAGATTTATTGGTTGAGTACGCTGGTTTCCGCTCTGGTTGCCGGAGCCTGTATGGGAACAATGGCTCTCGCTTTATTATCTCGAGAGATCAGGTCGATCCATAAAAAGCTCAATGGCGCTTTCGAAACATCCCCTCTGCAATAAAATGATCATACCAAATACCAACGGAGCGTGAACAACTCTTCCAGTCGATGTTGTTGATGCATCCGTTTTTCGACTTTGTCGATCAACGATTCGCGTTTCTGCATCATCTGATCCTCCACCTCGAACAGGTTTCGCCGCAGTCGGCTTTTCTCCTGTTCCATGGTTTTCAGCTGAACCTGAATCTGATGTTGTTGTAATGGATCGTGGGCCAACCGAGCCTGGAGGCTGAGGCGGCGAATCTCGCGTCGAACTTCGTCGATATCTTTTTCAAGACCGACGAGCACATCGTCTGACCATCGATCCATTTTTTCTATCTCCTGAATGAAATAACCGTTATTCATTTCACTAGAGTGTTCAAGATGTTCTTTTTTCAGGATCATCAGATTTTGATCCAGTCGCTCTGAAATCCGCTCGCTGATCTCGACTGGTTTTCCCGTCGCGGCGCGCAGGTGAAAAAACTGTCTGCAAATTTCCTGATCAAGGATTTTGCCCTTGTCGCTGATGCCGACAAACAGAAGGTATTCTTCGGGTTCGAAGGATTCAATCGACAGCCGCATCAGCTGCAGCCAGCCCTGCTGTCCCTTGAGCTTTTCCAGGGGGCTGATCTTTTGAGGATGGTTGCTCAGGTCAAAATAGACCTGAACCGGTTTGCAGGTGATCTGTCGTCCGGCAGCCAGCACGTATTCTCCCAGTGGATGCGCGAGACGAAACAGGAACTCATCGGCAATGTTCGGTTTTGTTTTGGAAACCAAATGGTAGCGACCGACGCGCACTTGCGGCAGCGGGGAACGCTTGAGCTCGAAATGATGATCCGGGTCAAATTCGGCAATATCGGCCAGGACAAATTGGCTCACTTCCCAGAACATTCGACCAATGGCGTCGAGATGATCACGCGTTTCATCAAGATTGATGCGCAGGCGTTCATGAACATCATAGTCAAAATGCTCCAACAGCAGTCGGCGCGTCTCGCTCATTTTGGATTGAATGGCGGCCTCCATTTCGCGCTGCAGAACGGTAAAGGCGGCTTCAATTTCCTCCGGCCTGCGGCACTGCTGGTAGATGGCAAGAATCCGACGTTCGAAATCCATCTCGGTGTCGAAAATACCGAGGATTTCGTCTGATGCTCCGAAAACGCCATTGAACAAGTGGAATTTTTCATCCAGCAATTCATAGACGCGGGCATCGGCCGCATTCCGTTGGTTGAGGAAATTAATCACCACCACATCATGTTTTTGGCCATAACGATGACAGCGGCCGATTCTCTGTTCAATCCGTTGCGGGTTCCAGGGTAAATCGTAATTGATGACCAGCGAACAAAACTGCAGATTTATGCCTTCTGCCCCGGCTTCAGTGGCGATCAGGATTTCAGCTGCATCGCGAAAATGATCGATGAGAGCGGTACGCTGATCAATCATACGCGAGCTGCTGATGAGTCCGGCATCCTGGTTTCTCAATACCCATTGCTCATAAATTGAACGGGAGAGCCGATCGTCGTTGCTGCCGTTAAAGAGCACAATTTTCCCCTCGTACCCGCTTTTGTGCAGCAATTCGGCCAGAAATGCCTGCGTGCGCCGCGATTCAGTAAAGATAATCGCCTTTTGTGAGGCCTGCATTTTCCGCAATTCTTTAAAACCTATTTCCAGTGCCTTGATAAGGGTATCGGCCTTGGTATCCTTCTGCACACATTCGGTCTGATGGATCAACGATTCCAACTCGTTGATCTCCGACTGCAATTGAACAAGATCGATCTCATTTTGATCGTTCGGCGCCTCTTCAGCGGATTCTTCCTCAAGGTATTCATCTTCAATGGCTTCGTCGATGAGAAACTGCTGCAGCGCTGATTCGGCAGTGCCGTGTTTCTTTAATGCGTACAGCCTGTCCAGCATGCTTCGCAGTGTGGCAATCACTGCATAGCGCGAGGAGGCGAGGATTTTATGCAGTACGAGCGTCATGAGGTGGCGTTGGGCTTTGGGCAAAGAATAGGAATCTTCACGGCGAATGAATTCGGTGATCTGTTCATAAAGCGCCTGCTCTTCATCCGAATTCGTATAAGACAGCGTCATCGCGCGACGTTCGGTATAGCGGATATATTCCGTCACCTGATTCCGCAGCGTGCGTCTGCTGAACGCAGCCAGTCTTTCGCGCAGTTCTGCATGCGATTCAGCCGGATGTACATACTGTTTTCGAAACGAGTCAGGATCGCCGAAAAAATAATCATCGATAATTGATGCGAGACCGTAAAGCTCCATCAATGAATTTTGCAGAGGGGTGGCTGTGAGCAATATTTTTTTGCGGTCTTCAAGCGCCCATTTGATCGCCTGCGCCAGTTTATTGTTCTTGCGATACACATTGCGCAATTTATGCGCCTCGTCAATGACGACGAGATCCCAATCGATAGTGCGCAGGCGTGCGCTGTACGCGCCGGCAAAGTGAATCGACACAATAAAGACTTCGTCACGATCAAAGGGATTGCCTTTCCCGGTTGAAATCGATGAGCTGAACAGTCGGCTGTCGAGAACCGTGTTCGGCAGATGGAATTTTTCCGACATTTCCTGGCTCCATTGCCTGCGCAACGAAGCCGGGCAGATGACGAGGAGTTTCCGCTTGCGCTCTGCCCAATATTGGCACAACAACAGACCGGCTTCGATGGTTTTTCCCAGGCCGACTTCATCCGCCAAAAGCACACCGTGCGATAAGGGCGATTGTATCGCAAAAAGTGCTGCCTCAATTTGGTGTGGATTCAGGTCAACACAGGCATCAAAAAGGGAATGAGTCAACTGCTGCACGCTGCCGGCGGCATGATGACGGGATATTTCGTGAGCAAAGTATTTGACATGAAATGGGGTCGACATATTTCTCCAAATCTCGAATTTACGCAGCACAGAATATACGCATTATTCAGTTGAATCGGAAGTGGATAACAGGAACGAGAGAGATGAATGGTAAAGGATGCCGGCTTTTTCGTGTGCTCTTATTGCTCGGATTGAAATAATAAAACCTCAGATCAATGTGGCTGTTTCATTTTCGGATGTTGAAAGTGCAGGCAGGTTTTCATCCGTTTTATGGGGCATTCGGCGGCTGAGAAGCTTAAAGGCGCCATAGAGAATGATACCGTCGATGATCAACAGCAGCAGATAGAGCAAATCATTGCCCACCATTTGCCTCGTTGTCGTCATCGCCTGCGGATTGGGGACCAGAAGCACGCCGAGGAGCACACCGCTGCCGTTGGCGATGAAATGAATGAAAACCGTTGTTGTCAGAGAACGGGTTGTGTGATAGATCCACCCCATAAAAAATCCCAGGATAAAGCCGGCAATAAATTGCCACGGATTCAGGTGTGCAGCTCCGAAAAACAGTGCCGACCAAAAGATCGCTTTCTTTGGCGGATAATTTTTCAGCAATCCATCGAGAATGATGCCGCGGAACAGCAGTTCTTCACCAATCGGGGCGGCGACCACCAACATCAACACCGTGGCGATGCTGCGATCGCTTAACAGCTCCAGAATGAGTCTTTTGAAGAATTCGGGCATGGGCAGCAAGTCAGTCAGGGGATCGATGAGGAAATAGAGTCCCAACGTAATCACGAGAATCAGTCCGGCGTCCGGGAGGTTGATGGATTTCCAAGTCACTCGGTAGGAAGGTTCAATCCTTCGCTTGAGTCGAAATCCCAGCAAAATGATCAAAATGAACAGACTGCTGTACAGCCCTAAATTGACCCAGGAACTTTTCATCATGGAGGTATAGGTCAGAGGAGCGAATGCCATGCTCAGCACGATAAAGAGTGCACTGATCACGATGGTGATGAGAATCAAAATGCCCAGTAATCCCCAAGACTGTTTGAGTGTGGGATAAGCCGAAAAATGACCGATGCCGGATTCCTGCATAGAACTCCCGAATGATTGATTGTACTTCCAATGATACAAAAATTATCGCAGGATCACAATGACTTTAATGTGAAT
>RPQV01000163.1 GCA_003818595.1 Calditrichota bacterium | reverse complement strand
GTGATCAAAGACCATTTTCATGGTCTCGACCCCACACATGACGCCGCTCTTTTTTGCAATTATGCGTGCGTTGATGAAATGGTTCGGCACGGCAATGGCGTCCGCCGTGATATCCCCGCGCTCAGCAAGATCTTCCCGAAAGGCTGCGGAAATCAAGGATTGGGTTATATTAGCGATCGTTTGATCAATTTTCATGGCATCATCAGGATGGTTGTTTCAGTTCAGCATCGATCTCCTGAATCTTACTGTTCGCTGCTCGGCCGATATTATCTGTAGCCCCTCTCTCGCGCACCACGTCTTGAAACATTTCACGTGCTTTTTTCAGGTTTCCCAGTTTGCGATAGCCCTGCCCTGCTTCATATAACGCCGTCACCCCCCAAGGAAGCTTGGTGGGTTTGCATTGATAGCGAACTTTGAGGAACTCGATCACCGCCTGTTCAGTCAGGCCGGCATCCGCATAGGAACGCGCGATCCAGTATTGAACCTCCGCTTCATTTTCAGCGCTGACCAAGGATTTTAAGCTTTTGAGATGGCTGATTGCCCGATCGTACTCCTTCAGGCCGTAGAGAAATATGCCGATGCGGATACGTCGGTTGAGGAGATCTTTTTCATTCGGATAAAGCTGAATATATTCTCGCTCCAGCGCGATCGCTTTATCGCGCAAATTAATGTCATCATAAGCATTGATCAGAATATCCATTGCCTGAGCGCGCAGAGGACCCTTTTCCTGCAGATTCAGTATTTTTGAGGCCGAAGCGATGGCGTTTTCAATTTGTCGATTTTGATAGTAAAAGTTGGCTAAATTCAATAGCGCTGTCGAAACCATTTCCGCATCAGTGTATTTTTCAGTGATTTGGATCAGCCGATCCAAAGCATCCTCGGTCTTATTTTGAATAACATACAACTGTGCCAATCCCAAATTTCCACGTGCACCTTCAGGCACGTCATCATATTTCGAACTGGTCGTTTTGAAGGCTTTTTCCGCTGACTCAAAGTTTTTATCACTCATAAAAGCCAATCCGGCCTCATAGAGGAATCGAGCTTCGGCATTGCGGTCATTGAATTCTTTGTTGAATTCTTTTTCAAGTGCCGCTGCACGTCCTGTATTGCCGAGGCGATATTCGCAGACGATCTGATATTTTTTGGCCTCTTTTTTATGATCCGCTGAGAACAGGCGATTGATAATCTCTCCATAGCGATCCCGCGCTTGTTCATACATGCCGCGGTTAAAATAGATTTCTGCAGTTCTCAATAGCGCTCTTTGGGACAACGTGTCAATGACTGCCGATGAGGTCACCTCTTCATAATAACCCAGCGCCATTTCCTGCTGATTCAATTGTTCGGCTGCTTCCGCAATGGCAAAAAGTGCTTCATCACGATGTTCGACTTGACCGCCGCTCAAGTAGTCAAGCATGGCTGTAATCACCTCCTGCGGCGATCGTGTCTTCCTGGCCAACTCCGCCCATAGCCACAATGACTCGGATCCTTGTGATAGGGGATAAAATCTTTTAAATTCGGGGGGGACAGGCGCTTTCTCCTCACTCTTTAGCCGGATCTCAGCCTCGCGATACTGACCCTGTTTCAGCATCAATAAAACCACATGGTACCGCGCCTGATCGGCAAAACGTGAATAGGTAAATTGATCCGCGATCTCGGCATAAAAACGTTGCGCGTCAATCAGTTCCCCTTTTTCCTCCAGTAATTCGGCCAGCATCAGCGTGCCTTCGATCTGCCAGGCAGGAGAACGCCGGCTGTGAAGCTCATACAGCAATTTGACCGCTGAATCGGCCTTCGCCTGATGACGCAGCATCTTGGCCTGAAGAAATAGAGCTCGAGAATAAATATCCTCATTGGGTTTCAAACGGATCAATTCCTCCACTTGTTGTGAAGCCGCGATCATCGTCGAATCCGCCTCATTCACCAATTCAGCGAGATGAAATGCCAGGGTAGAACGTCGCTCGATATCCGTTTGTGTACCAATATTGTTCAATTCGGTCAAAATGAACTGTTTTTGTTCAACTGTGGGCAAGGCATTAATCTGTGCATCTAAATGCTGAACCAGAACTTGCTGCAGTTTACGAGACTCGGGAAATTCGCTCTTCATCTGTTCTTCAATCTGAATCAGCTCCTGAAAAAGCTGAGAAGGGTCGAGTTGGGAAGACAACTGTTGCTGCGCTTGTGCGAGCAGGCAGAGCGCTGACAAATAATAAAGTGTCTCTCGGTCGATAGAACCGTCATCCTGTTGAAGGGCTTTTTGTAGAAATGCATAGGCGCGTCGAAAATGTTTCCAGGCAGACAAGTCGAGCAAGGCCATCCGATAGGCCAATGAAGCTTCGGTGGCGGCAGCAAACTCATCTGATTCACTCGATTGGGAATCAAGCGCTGCCGAAAACAGCCGATATAATGAGAGCTTTTGCCTACACATCAGATCATCATCACCGCCCGGATAATAGTGGAGATAGCGTTCATAAACAGCCAGGGCATCATCCATTTGCTCGGCTTTTTCGTAGCAAACGCCGATTCGAAATTGGGCGTCATCTGCCATTTTACCAAAAGGCGCTTCAGCCATCACTGCGGAATAATTCATCCGTGCGCCGTAAAAGTCGTTCAGAACCGTTTCCTGAATGCCGGCTGCCTTGAAAAGGATTTCAATTCTTTGTCTGCTGGTTGGATCAAGTCGCAAACCATCCTGCAGCAGACGAAGTCCATCCCCGGCTCGACCTTGAGCGACCAACATGTCGACTTGGTCAAGCAGTGCATAATGCCTCACGGTCTGATCCGCTGTGCTGTCGGCCATGATGCTTTTATAGAGTTCTGCGGCTCCGGAAAAATCGTTCAGTTGTTTCTTCACCATCGCCTGACGAAAGGAAAAACTGGTCTTGTCGATTCGCGGGTGGTCGGGATCGATTTGCCGTAGAAGAGACAGAGCCTCCGCCCACTGCTGACGCTGAATCAATAAATCGGCTTGCAGCAAAAGAATCACCGCTTTTCCCTTTTCATCAATCTTGGGCGTGATGGTTGTCAGCAACTGACTGCAGGCGTCATATTGCTTTCGCGCGAGCATGTCGCCCGCGAGCTGCTCGGCCGCAGCGGCAACGATGGCGCCGGCGAAATTGCCTTTCACCAAAATCTGCAAAACACTATCAGCTTGCGAGAACCTCCCGATCCTGCGCAAAAGACGCGCCTTACCGACATAAACCGAAGCGGCAAATTCATCCTCGATTTTCTCTCCGATGATTCGATCGAGGCTTTCTAAAGCAGCGGCAAAATCCTGCAAAGCCTCCTGGGCTTGCGACATTTGAAAATAGGCCTGCAAACGCAAAGGATGAGTTTTATAGTTCTCAAGAACATAATAGGCTGCATCCAAAGACTTTTGAAATTCATTGACGAGAAAATAGTGTTGCGCCGCCTGAATCTGCGCTTCCGGGATCATCGTACTTTTAGGCGACAATATTTTGACGCGATCAAAAGCATAGGCGGCATCAAGGTGTTGTTTATTCTTGCCCAATAATTTTGCTCTTGAAAATTGCGCTGCGTCAACAAGTGCTGACTCGGGATATTTCAACAACAGGCTTAAAAAAACCTGCGATGCTTTATAAAGGCTGTCGCAGCGTTCATAATTTTGACCGGCTCGAAACAGTACTTCGGGCGTTCGAATACTCTGCGGATATTTTTCAGCCAGACGATGGAGTTGCAACGCTGCCAGATCGAACAAGGCTTTGTTCTCCAATTCAATCGCAAATCGATATTCTTCCTCTTCTTCAACCGTCGTCTGTTGGGCGAAGAGACAACCGGTTAATAAAAAAAGAATAAAAAGGCACTGACGTTCCAGGCTTTTCCATCTTTTCATATTATAAAATCTCCAATTTGGCATAAGGCAATACCAATCGTTTTGGGCCTCCATGATCGAATAAAACCACTAATTTCGTACCGCCTGTCGAAGCCTCAACCTTCAGAATAGTGCCTTTGCCGAATTTTTCATGCCGAACCCGCAGTCCAGGAGTAAAGTCAGGATACTCTTGTGAAAAATCTTCATACGCCGGCATCTCTTCCCCGCTCCAGTTGATTTTCGTTTGATCAAGATGAGCGCGTTGCAGGCGATAACTCTCCTGAGATTCCACAAACTGCAGATCAATTTCTTTTAAAAAGCGCGATTTGTAGCTGCGGGTTTCACCAAATCTTTTACGGTTCTTTGCCCACAGGAGATAGAGTTTATCCTTTGCGCGCGTGGCACCAACGTAAAATAACCGGCGTTCTTCCTCTAAATCATGCGGATTTTCAAGGCTGCGCGACAAGGGGAAAAGACCATCCTCCAATCCGGTAATGAAAACAACGGCAAATTCCAAACCCTTGGCCGCATGCAGGGTCATCAGAGTGACGGCATTGGCGCGGTCATCCCAATGATCAATATCGGTCACCAGAGAGACCTGCTGCAGATACGAATCGAGAGATGCATCCTGATGCGTCAGCGAAAATTCATGAACTGCATCGAGCAATTCGCGCACATTTTCAGAACGCGAAGCTGAGTCGATAGTTCCTTCCTGTTTGAATTCGCGGAAAATGCCCAATTCATCCACCAATGTCGACGCCAATTCGTACGGGGAAACTGCGCCGATGAGCTGACGATATCGTTTGATCAGTTCAACGAAATTTCGCAGCCGCTCAACAGTTTTGGTCGGCAAACCGGATATCTCATGAACCATTTCAAGTGAGATAAAGAGGCTCTGTTGCTTTTCCCGGGCGAATTTCTCCACTTTCTGCAGAGTGCTGTCTCCCAATCCGCGCGTGGGGTAGTTGATAATGCGTTTGAGGCTCACATTATCGGCCGGATTGACCAGCACCCGAAGATAAGCCAGAACATCCTTGATCTCCTTGCGCTCATAAAACTTGATGCCGCCGACAATGATATAAGGAATTCCCTCCAACCGCAAGCCCTCTTCGAGTACGCGGGATTGGGCATTGATACGATACAGAATTGCAAAATCGCCAAATCGACGATCACCTGAACGGAACTCACTGCTGATTTTATCAACAATCACTCGAGCCTCTTCATGGGCGTCATAAACAGACAAAAGTGTCACCAACTCGCCGTCTTTTTTCGCCGTCCACAGTTTCTTAGCGTGCCGTTGCGTATTGTTGATGACCACCGAATGAGCCAACCCAAGGATTGCCGGCGTCGAACGATAATTTTGTTCCAGGCGATATTTGGCACAATTAGAATAATCCCTTTCGAATTCGAGAATGTTGCGCAGTTCAGCCCCGCGCCAACGGTAGATCGACTGATCGTCATCACCGACGACGCAGATATTCTTGTATTTGTCTGCCAATTCCTTCAAAACCAAGTATTGCGCTCGATTGGTGTCCTGGTATTCGTCAACCAGGATAAAGCGGAAACGATCCTGATAATACTCTTTGATGAGCGGATAAAGCTGAAACAACTCCAACGGTTTGATCAACAAATCATCAAAATCCATCGCATTATTTTGACGCAGCCGACGATTGTACTCTGGAAATATCCTGGCGACGATTTCGTCAACAGGGCTTTGAGCGCTCTTCTGGAAATCAGCAGGAGACATGAGAGCATTTTTCGCACGACTGATTGAATAGGCAATGAGTTTGGGAGGATATTGCTGCGTCGATACCTGCATATCCTGTTGGATCAATTTGATGAGCGTCTGCTGATCGTCACTATCATAAATGGTAAAACTGGAGGAATATCCGAGTCGCTCCGCTTCCCGCCGTAACAGCCGCGCAAAAAGGGAATGAAAGGTTCCCACCCACATGGTCGAGACGGATTCCGGCGTCAGTTGATGGACGCGTTCACGCATCTCTCCTGCCGCTTTATTGGTGAACGTCATGGCCAGTATTTGTCCGGGTTCCGCTTTGCCGGAAGCGATGATATGAGCGATGCGATAGGTCAAAACGCGGGTTTTTCCACTTCCCGCCCCGGCGAGAATCAACAGGGGACCATCGAGATGAATCACGGCTTTTCTCTGCTCGTCATTCAAGTCGTTAAGGATCCAAGCCAATGTTTTACTGTCTGTTGCTTTATTCATGGCGGCTCTGCTTTTCCTCTTTCTCAACTTGGCGGCGTACTTGATCAAATCTGCGTTTTGCCTGTAAATGTCGACTATAGGTCGTACTGAAGGAATGAGTACCGTCACCATTGGCGACAAAAAAGAGATAATCCGTATCAGCCGGCGCCACTGCGGCGATGATCGCGTTCAGTCCCGGATTGTTGATCGGTCCGGGTGGCAATCCTGGATAGAGATAGGTGTTGTACGGTGATTCGATGGATAAATCCCGCCTGAGTAAACGACGAGGTCCCTCCGGCAGAATATATTGGATGGTCGGATCAGCCTGGAGCTTCATGCCCATTTTCAGTCGATTATGATAAACCGAGGAAATCACCGGTTTTTCTTCTTCCACCATCGCCTCTCCCTCAATGATGGAGGCCAGCGTAACGATTTGATTGAGGTCCATCCCCTTCGACACTCCCAAGCGGATGACTGAATCCGGCAGATTTTCTTTGAATTGGGCGACCAATAACTTGAGCACTTGCTCTGCCTTCAGACCAAAAGTCATGTAATAGGTCTCAGGGAAAAGATAACCTTCCAGAGAAGACGCCTGAATTCCCATTTCAGCGATAAAGTGAGGATCATGAACCAACGCCATGGTTCGTGCCGAATCAATCTCCAGCTGCGATTCAATCATTTGCGCAAAACGTCGTGAATCGTACCCATCAGGCAGAGTGAGCGCGATGAAAGCCTGTGGACCTTTGATGAGGCCTTGGAGAACAGCATGGTTCGAAGAACCTTGTCGCAGGGCAAATTTACCGACCCGCAGCTTTTTCGTTTGGTCAAACCATCGCGCGGTGAAAATGAATTGATCAGCACTGCGGATGACGCCTTTATGTTCGAGTTGCTGCGCCACCGTGGTGAGGTTCGCCCCCCAACGCACCAAAATGTCAGCCGATTGTTCACCTGATGGGACAAAAGGCCAATAGATGATATACACGAGGAAAAACGCTGCTGCCACACTCACCGGCAGCAAGATCAAGAGTAATTTGTATATTTTTTTCAACCGACTCAAACTTGTTCACCGATACAAAATCACAAAAACATCATAAAGGCTATGCGTCCATACAACAATGCCCAGCCCTCTGAACTCATAGAGAATACAAAAAAGAATTCCCATAATCAAGCGATACAAAGGGGCATAGCTCAATAAATTAAAGGACTGAACATTATGCAGCCATGAAAAGATCAATGACGAAAAGAGAGCAGCAATAATTTTCAATTCGACTCGGATTTGTTTTTGCCGTGGAGCGCGTGGGATTCTGCCGCGCG
>RPQV01000162.1 GCA_003818595.1 Calditrichota bacterium | reverse complement strand
TGATTCGAAAGGTGAAAAGATTCATCCGCCTGCGATTGTTTCCGCCGGCCTTTAAAGAAATCGGATTAATTTTTGGCTGCATGATTTGGGATAATCATTCCCTAATTCCCTCTGCGTCCTCTGCGCCTCTGCGTTCATCCACATATTCGTTTAATCTGTGATTCTAACTTTCCTCATCGTCTGAACCGCAGATTACGCTGATTATAGGATTTCGCAGATTTGATCCGGCAGTGAATCCAACATCCGAATACTTTTATTTTATCCTCCGTGTCTCCGTGCGAGGCCGCCTTTTACCCTTCGCGAAGTCAGCCTTTTCATTTCCCTCATACCAAACCGCAATAAAAATCCCAACAATCCCTCAGCGCACCTTTGCGTCTTTGCGCCTTTGCGTGCGTCTTCAGCTTTGCATGCGCCTTACATCATCGCATTTTGTGAAATAAAAATCACAGCCGGAAAAAATAAATTGACTCCCTCCCCACAGCCTATCACAATCTATCTTCTCGACAGGATAAAAAACTATATTTTTTCTGAAAAATTGCTTATCTTTCAATGGTTAATTTTGACAAAGCCGTATAATCATTTGAAAGGAACTTATATGTATCATTACAAAGATCTTGGCCTGGTCAATACCAGAGAGATGTTCAGTAAAGCCATGGCAGGGAAATATGCCATTCCAGCTTACAATTTTAATAATATGGAACAGCTTCAGGCGATCATTACCGCCTGTATTGAAACCAAATCCCCGGTCATTCTGCAGGTATCATCCGGCGCGCGCAAATACGCGAATCAAATTCTGCTGCGCTATATGGCCATGGGCGCCATGGAAATGATCAAAAACGCCGGCATCAAGCTGCCGGTGGCGCTGCATTTGGATCACGGCGATACGTTTGAATTGTGCGTTTCATGCATCGAATCCGGTTTCTCCTCGGTGATGATCGACGGCTCGGCGCATTCTTTCCAGGACAACATCCAGCTGACGAAAAAAGTGGTGGATTACGCCCACCAATATGATGTATCGGTTGAAGGTGAACTGGGTGTGCTGGCCGGTATTGAAGATGAAGTCAGCCATGAAGCCAGCCATTACACCAATCCGGATGATGTCGAAGAGTTCGTCTCCAAAACCGGCGTCGACAGTCTGGCCATCTCCATCGGCACCTCTCATGGCGCTTATAAATTCAAATTGAAACCCGGTGAATCGGTTCCGCCGCTGCGTTTTGACATTCTCGAAGAGGTCGAACGCCGCATCCCCGGATTTCCGATTGTGCTCCACGGCGCCAGTTCCGTCATGCCGGAATATGTGGATATGATCAATAAATTCGGCGGCAAGATGGAAAATACGGCTGGTATTCCCGAGGAACAACTGCGCCGCGCGGCCGCCTCATCGGTGTGCAAAGTCAACATCGACAGCGACGGTCGTCTCGCCATGACGGCCAAAATCAGAGAGGTCTTTGCAACCAAGCCCGGCGAATTCGATCCGCGCAAATATCTCGGCCCGGCTCGCGATGCCCTCGTCGAAATGTACAAACACAAAAACACCCATGTGCTGGGCAGCGCCGAGCACGCGTAATCTTTAAACCTGAACCCTCAGTCTCAACGGCTGAGGGTTTGTAATACCTCAGTCATGAGTAACATATACATCCGCACCTTCACGCAAATACCTCGCACGGAGACACCAAGACACAAAGGGGAATGATCCATTTACAAAGGCACAAGTTAACGAGTTCAATATTTCAACACGATCATATTTTTAATGGAATTCTTTCTCCTCGTCTTCTCCGTGCGAGGCCGATCCTGTCAATTCTTCTTTGCGTTCTTTGCGGCTTTGCGTGAATCATTTCAGTCGTCAGGCGAATTGATTTATTCCCAAAATTGAGGTGTTACCAGGTTTTTTCTTTTCATTGGATAAAAAAGGTGTGTCTTTGAGAAGAGACGTTGCCGCTCCGATCCCGCACGATGACCTCGATAATATGCTTACCGACGCTCAAGGATTCCTCCAGCTGATAAAATAACTCTGGTTTTTCATAGTCATATTCAGCAATCACCTTGCGCCCATCCAGCTGCAAAACGCGGCTGTTTTCTCCGCCGATGCCGGAAAGCTCATCATAAAATGACGCCGATAGTCGCGGTTTTGTATTGCGCAGGGTGCTTTGATCATACGGCACGAGCGCTGTAATTTGCGGCGCCGTGCCATCCCGCAACAGCACGAATTCCCCCATGCCGCTGATCTGCGACGAGATCGTGCGCTGCTGCCCGTTCAATATATTATCTAAAAACTGAAATTGATCGCCGTATTTTTGATAGATCGCTAATTTGGCAGGTGACTCCTCGTCGGCAGGATATGACAGCGTCAGCCGGGCGCCGGCATTCAGCGGCACATCCGCCGGCTCAAAACGATAGCACCCTCCGACGGTTTGCGGGGCGCCGCCAACGCTCGCCGGCTCGATTTGATGACGAAGAAATAAGGTTTTGTAAAGCGAACGGGGAGAGAATTCAATTCGGCTCAAGCCTTCATCGGTAACAAAGATCTGTGACTTGCCGCGAGCAATAACAGCAAAACCGAACGACTCTTTCTGCCGCCGCACCTGACCTGATCGAGTGATGCTCTCAATCGTCAATTCGAGGGGAACACTTGAACATTCCGCAAGCGGCCAGGCGCCGACAAACTCGTTTTCCCCGATCCGTAGCAAAGGCAAAACAAATTCTTCTTTATCGCATAACCGTCCACTCACTCGCGGAGGTTCCAATCCGGCCTCTTGTGCCAAAAATGATAATCGAATATAATCATCATAATATTGGCTGCTGACCCTGTAATATTTTTTTTCCTGCGGGCGGTCACTTTCGCCGTCATTCCACGCTTCCACCCAATTGGGCTGGAAAAGCGTGTCGCTTTCCTCCTGTTCAATCGGCGGCAAAATTAAATGCTCTCCATCAACCTGCAATCGACCGCGCACTTCCGCCGCATTTCCCCAATAATCATAGCAGACCAGGCGATATTGATGTTCGCGCCCCCAAACCTTTGTAACCGTTTGCGGAGGATTCACAATCTTCCCCTGCAGAAAATAGGCATTCTCCAGGGAAAACTCCTTGATAAAGTCAATCACGCCATAATAATCATCCGTACGGTCATAGAACGGGAGTGAATTGCCGACATCGCGATACAGATTATAGAAATAGCCATTGCCCCGCATCATCTGCCGATAATTTCGATCAAGCTTGAACTGCCTGTTCTCGTCATAAGAATAGCGGTCATATTGAGAAGAAAAAACCAACTGATCATTCAGGTAAAATTCATTGCGGTAAATTCCAAACCGGTTATCCGCACCCTCCATTTGATCAAATGCGGATATCCCGAATCCCACGCGACCTGATACGGCGAGAACCGGTGCGACGCGATAGCGCCCGTTTCCTTCATACACCGGCGTGATGATGACGGGTTCAAAATCCTGATTCACCGCCGACAGAGCATCCATGGGCTGAAGCAGCACTTTGGAAACCATCGGCGCGATGCTATCTTTGAGCTGGTAACCCTTCGCCAATGGATTGATGGGATTATTGCCGCTGTCGCGCATTTCAAAATGTAAATGAGGATAGCCAACGCCGCTCTGACCACTATAGCCAACGATTTCCCCCTGCTTGAACGAGAACTGCGATTCGGCCGGATAGACCTGTATCTCATAGCTCTCTCGTCGTTCTTGTTCTTCTTTCACATAGTGTTGTATCTCATCGCTGAATCTTTCCAAATGGGCATAAACCACAACTTCTCCCGTATCCAGGGTCAAATAGAGAGCCCGACCATAACCAAACGGCGATATGCGGATGCGTGAAACATAGCCATCGCGAATCGCAAAAACCGGAAAACCGGTTTGTCCCCACGTTTTGACGTCAATCCCGGCATGAAATCGACCATTCCTGGCCTCGGCAAAGGTGGATGTCAGTATTTGTCCGGCATCCGTCGGCCAGATATAAGACTGTCCCGCTAATCGGCCGAGGAGCAGATAAAATGAAAGGATACAAAAACATCTCGATAATCGCATGATACTCTCTCTACGAAATTGCGTTCAGACAATCAGCCAGCTGCTTCGTCTGCAGCCTGCGATTGAATGTGTTGATAAATTGAGGGTCGGCAGCGGGCGCAAGAGGGGCGAAGCACATAAATTCCACGAGATGCCCGGCGATTTCCATGGGATCGTCAGCCGCGACAATGCGCGCCCGCGCATAATCTTTGAGCAGATCATTGGTGTAATGACTGTTGCTCAGCGCCAAAATGGGCTATCCCGATCCGATGTATTCAAAGGTCTTCCCGGGAATAAAGGTGTCGGTTTCACGGGCCTGGGCCAGCAACAACAGCGCATCTGCGCGACTCATTTCAGCCACGGCCCGGTCATGCGGAAGATGTCCCATGATTTGTACCACCCCGCTCAATCCCAGGCGATCGACGTCAGCCGCCAAACTTCCCAGCGTATCCAAGCCAATGAACTGAACGGTCAACTTTTGAGTCAGTGGCGGTTCTATCGCCAAAGCCTGCTTTAATGCCTTGAGAAAAGGCGCCGGATTCGCCCATTTATTGATCGTGCCGCAATAACACAATGTAAAGTCATCTCTTCGTTCTCTCTTTTCCATCATCTGAGGAAAATCTTCTTCATCAAATCCATTGGTGATCAGATGAAATTTTGATCGCTGACTTTCCCGGCTGCACAAGGAGCTTTCGATTCCAGGTGAGCAGGTCACTACAGCATTGGCCGACGACACAACCTTGTTCTGCAAAATCAGATTGCGGTGATAATACCGGCGGTTGGGTTCGTAAACGACATGGCTTCCGGCCCAACCGTCGCGGAAATCCGCCAACCAGGGTAATTTATACTTCTGCGCGACTTTCAGTCCGATCAAATGCACTGAATGCGGCGGAGACGTCGTCATGACGGCATCAAACTGAGATCTGCGCATCAAGCCGGCAATCGCGGACAACGCACAAGGTCGCCAGAGTATTTTATTGTCGGGAGTGAAAATTCGAGACAGGATATTTTGATAAACAAAGGCTGCCGCACTATTATCCCGGCGCAGACCCGCAACGTGACCTTTGTTTCGACGCCATCGCGCCAATAACCGCTGAGGATCCAGGGACTCGGTGCGCACGATTTCGGCAGCGGCGACATCGCGCATCAGCGATAAATCGGACGCCCAATAAGCAATCGTCTTGACGGTGACGACGGTCGGCTGCCATCCGTAGAGCGGCAGGTATTTGACAAACTTGGCCACCCGCTGGGTTCCGCCCAATCCCAGGGGCGGAAAATAATAGCTGATCAGCAGCAGTCGTTTCATCGTCTCCTCAACGCAAGATGTATCTTTTCGATCCCTTTTGCAGCCGCCCAGCGGGCGAGAGTGAGCTTACTGTCGAGTTGCTCCTGCCAACGATCAGCGACCTGGGCAAACAATGGCTCTGAAAAGAGATCAGCCAGCGCATGAAATTGTCTGACATGCAGTTCCTGATACATGCGCGAAGCCAAACGTCGCAGCGGGTAGAGATCATATCGCGTCCAATAGCCGACATCCCATAGTGACCAGTAACGACGCAGCGCCTCCAAACATTGTTCTGCCAAAATCATTGTCGGCTGATCGCGAAAAAAGGTGGCATAATCATACACACCCCAGAGTGCAAAGATGCCGCCGTTGAGCACATGCACCGGATTTTGCAGCGGGTATTCTTGAAAAAAAACAAGATCGTTCAGCGACGCAGTCACCCCGCCTTGTTCAACCGGGTAATGAAAGGCGCGCACCGCCCTGCGGCAGACATCCAAATAGCGCTCGGCTTTTGATATTTGAAAACAGCGCAATAATAAAGAGATCGCCTCCCCCTGCGCCATACCCGATATCCACGGCGGCCTGGGTCCATAGAGATCAAAACCGTAATCATAGATCCAAGCCAGACTCTCGTGCTGCCAGGGTTGACATGCTTCCGTCAGCCACTCGGCACACTTCAAAGCCTGTGCCAATGCTTTTTCATCACCACCATTTTCCCACAGTTGCAGATTGTGCAGACCCCATTGTGAAATGGTGATCGCATTATATTTTAATCCGATGGCGCCGGCGTATTGAACGCGAGGGATTCCCCGTTCATCAAAATCATAGGCAAAATCTTCCAGACCATGCCAATTCAAATAATAGGATAATTTTAACTCTGACATAGATCAATTGAATGGGTTTAAATGAGCAACAATGTAAAATGGAACCATCCGGAACGCTCTCCCTGATGTCTCTCATTATTCTGCGTCCCAAGTTCCACTTGGTACGCAAATTGGGAGCGAAGCTTTGCTTCGAATCATGCCGCACGATCAACGGGACATCCGCAGGAAAGACCAAGCAAAGCTTGGAAGACAAGTTGCGTCCCAAATGCAATTTGGGACGCAGAATCGGGGAGGAGGCTGACTGTTCTGGTCTTCCTATACTCCCTCTAATCTCCGCTCGAGGCGCCAACCTCGATTCCGTTCCACTTTACCTCGCTCAGGGTGCAGCTTTTTTCTGTTTTCACACAGTCTGGTTGAATGGAAAAGCTGAAACATTAGAGGAGATAATCCTTCTTTACACATTTCATACTGGCAAAAATATTCTCTTTGGCGCCTTTAAAATCATGGTCCAGCCGATCCAACATCTCTTTGACATATTGTCGTTTCGTATGTCCATCAGAGGGGCATTCCTGCTCGATGGGGATCAATGCTCGTTCCCTCGCAAATTTTTTAATCAAAACTTCCTCAACATAAAGCAGTGGACGAAGCACATGATATTTGCCTTGAAAAACAGCCAGATTGGGGATCATAGTGCTGATTTCACGTCCCCAAATCATATTGATCAATAAGGTCTCGACAATATCGTCTTTATGATGCCCAAAAACAATCTTATTACAGCCTAATGCTTCAGCGCACTCGAAAATCCGCCGCCTTTTCATCCTTGAGCAAAGAAAACAAGGATTCTCCCGATTGGCGTCACTGTGCGCATAGGGTCCAATATCCGTGCGCACGATCGTGCCTTGAACCCTTGTGCGATCAAAGAATGTCTGCGTCGCCTGACAACGCATTTCAGCCTGGTCGCCGAATCCAAGATCGACATATACCGCCCGAATTTCCACATGTTGTGCATAATGAGGAGTTTGCAGCGCCAATAAATCAAGCAGGACCATCGAATCCACACCGCCTGAGACGGCGACAAGCAACACGTCATGGTCATCAATCATTCGATATTCCCACACGGCCTTGTCCATGCGGGCGATCAGCGTTTTATGAAGCTTGGTCATCGGGACTCTGTTTCCGCCAGACTGTCCAATTCCTTCTCGACCTCAAGCATCAGATTTTCCATGAAAC
>RPQV01000161.1 GCA_003818595.1 Calditrichota bacterium | reverse complement strand
CGACAAAACGGCGATAATCGCCACACTGGCAACAGCCGTGAGCAGGCTCTGGCCAGTATCGCTGAAGCTTGGGATCGCATTCCTCGAGGTGCTTTGACAACCGGTTATCGTATTCAAATCGTCAGCGGTCGTTATGCGGAAAATGAAGCTCCTCTGTACTGGGAGGGACGACATGGCAGCTATCAATATCCGGTGATTATCAATGCCGCTGACGGCGCAGGCACGGTCGTTTTGCCAATTGTTAACGTTTATGATTGCGCTTATTTTTATGTGATGAATCTGACTATTGAAGCCGGTGGCGGTGATGCTCTCCATTTTGAAAAATGCGGTCATATCCTTGTAAAGAACTGTGTGGTCATGGGGATTGGCGATATCGAGAACTTTGAAGGTCCTCAGGAAGCGCTCAAGATCAATCAGTGCCAATATGTATATATTGAAGGCAACAATATCTCCGGGGGATGGGATAATGCCGTTGATTTTGTCGCTGTGCAATACGGCCATATTGTTGATAATGAAATTCATCGTGCCCGTGAATGGTGTTGTTATCTCAAGGGCGGCTCCGCCTATTTTCGCGTTGAAGTGAACGAATTCTATGATGGAGGAACCGGCGGATTCAGCGCCGGCCAGGGTACGGGTTTTGAATTCATGGTCTCTCCTTGGCTTCATTATGAAGCCTATGACATCAAATTTTTCAATAACATTATCCATGATACTGACGGAGCCGGTATGGGAGTAAACGGAGGATACAATATCCTTCTCGCTCATAACACACTCTATCGCGTCGGACAAATCAGCCATGCCGTCGAAGTTGTTTTTGGATTAAGAGCTTGTGACGGAAATCGTGATCAATGTGAGAAAAACCTCTCGGTAGGAGGGTGGGGGACCGCTGAACCTGGAGCTGAAGAACCGATACCCAATCGCAATGTCTTTATCTATAATAATCTCATCTTCAATCCACCCGGTTATGCAAGTACCTGGAGCCATTTTGCCGTCTATGGGCCGCGGATACCGTCTGCACAGTCAAACATCCCGTCTCCGGCTAAAGCAGATGTCAATTTGGACATACGCGGCAATTTGATCTGGAACGGCGCCCCGGCTTTGCCGCTGGGTGTGGAGGAAAGCGACAGGGGATGCCGTCCGGGCAATCCTACCTGCAATGCTGAACAGTTACAAAGAGACAACACCATCAATGTTACTCAGCCAGCTCTCATCAATCCTGAACTGGGAGATTTTCATCCTCAAGGGGGCAGCTATGTTTTCACGGCAGCTACTTATCTCATACCGGATTTCCCCGGCAACGATAGACCGCTACGACCACAAACGCCCGAGGGCAATTTAGTGAATCAGATCAATCGGGATTTCGACGGTGTTCAGCGGTCTGTGTCCAGTCCTCCGGGAGCTTTTACGACCTCGATGCCGGTGAAAATCGATTCTGGTCCCGCGATTATCATGCCATTCGAGTTTTCTTTGATGCAGAATCATCCCAATCCGTTCAATCCCAATACAACGATCGAGTTTTCTTTACCCAGGCCGGAACATGTCTCTTTAACAGTTTATTCAATTTTGGGTCAAGAAGTGGAGAATTTAATTGATGGAAAACTGTCGATGGGAATCCATCGGGTGAACTGGAATGCCATTGGTCAAACCGCCGGCGTTTATTATTATACTCTTCAAACCGGCGGATATCGGCAGGTTCGAAAAGCTGTATTTTTGAAATGAGGGCTTTTTATTTGATCTCAATCTGAATCTGCGCCGATTCAAGTCCATCCGATGAAACTGTCAGCGTCGCCAAGCCGGATGTTTTACCTGACTTGAGGATGGCCAGACATCGGCCCTGCCATGCCCGACGTTGAGGCTGCTGAACGCTTTCGAGGCTGATCGGATTTGCGTTTCCAACCGCGACAAGGGTCGCCGCTCCGCTCACACTGAAATGCAGCAGATTCTCTGCTTTGGGATGACGGATTCCATGCTCATCGAGCACCTCAACCGTCACATAAGAGAGATCACCGTTATTCGCCTGCAGAATCCGGCGATCGGCCGTCAATTTGATCTGCGTCGGAGACGAAGCAGTGGTCAATTGGGCGGTTGCACAGGCTTTCCCTGCTTTATAGCCGACTGCCTTGAGCGTCCCGGGCTGAAAAGCGGTCTGCCACGTCGCCGTAAAGCGATCGGCGCGAGAGGTCGTTTTCTTTCCCAATGACTTTCCATTTTGAAAGAGTTCGACCTTTTCACAGGAAGAGTACACATAGACTTCAGCGGGAGTCTTTTCATAACTCTCCCAGTTCCAATCTGCAGCCACGTCGAACCAGTTCCATATGCTCCAATACTCTTTAAGCGGATTCAGTTCAAAGGAAGGAACCGGCGGCTTGACGAACAACGAAATCTGATCCGGCTGCCATAACACATCCCGGTAATAGGATTGCGGACGCTTCCAGCCGCAGATGTCTAAATCACCGCAGTAGGCTAGATTCCAGGGATAGAAATCGCTTTTTTGGAAATAACCGCGCCAGCCGATACTTGCTTCGCCCAGGTAATCAAAACTGGTCCAGACAAAATCGCCGATAATCCAAGGATGATCCACCACGGCCATCCAGTATTCGTAACTTTCCAGAGGATAGGATTCAGTCGCCATCATGATGCGTTGGGGTACCCGCTGATGATCGGGGAGATAGTTGTTGAGACCATAGTTGTAACCGGAGACATCCAATATGGAGAAAATCGTATCTTTGTCTTCTGCCAGCCGGTTCACTGCCTGGGTGATAGGCCGGGTTGGATCTAATTGCCGCACCTTTGCCGCCAGCCAGCGGCCGATTTCCACATTCTCGGGTTTTTCGATATTGACGATTTCATTGCCGATACTCCACATGATGACGCTGGGATGGTTGCGGTCGCGCAGCACCATGCTCGCCAAATCATCCAGTCCATTATCTTCAAAGAACAGATGGTAATCGTAGGGATTCTTTGGCTCGTTCCACATGTCGAAAGCCTCATCGATGACCATCATGCCCAATCGGTCGCAGGCATGCAAAAAAGCGGGAGAGGGGGGATTGTGGGCGCAGCGGATGGCATTGTAACCGCTCGCTTTCAATAGCTCAACCCTTCTCTCTTCCGCGCGATCATACGCTTTAGCGCCGAGTGGACCGTTGTCGTGATGCACGCATCCACCTCTCAGCTTGAGGGGATTGCCGTTGAGCTGAAATCCGTGGTCAGCAGTAATCGATAGTGAGCGGACGCCAAAAGGGGTTATCACTCTATCCAGCAGATTTTCACCTTGATAGATTGAACTCACAACCGTATAAAGGTAGGGTGAATCGCAACTCCAAAGCTTTGGCAATGAGAGCGGAATGGCCTGCTTGAATTCGACTGCGGTTTGCGGTTGTAGCGAAAGCGTGAGCTCCGACATTCCCTGCTCCGCTCCAGCGGCATCGATGATGCGGGTTTTAAGGGTGATTTCTCCATTCATGGGGTTGTCATTTTTCACCATCGTGTTGATCGAGACGCGGGCGGCGTCCGACGAGATATCCGGCGTGGTTATGGTTACGCCCCATTGTGGGATATGAATCCGATTTGTTTTAATCAGCCACACATGACGGTAAAGTCCTGAACCTGAGTACCAGCGGCTGTTTTCACCTTCATTGATGACCTTGACGGCGACTGTATTCTTCTCGCCGAACCGTACCAAAGAAGTGATGTCGAGTATAAATGAGGTGTAACCATAATGATGGATCCCCGCAGTTTGGCCGTTCACCCACACGGTGGTGTGCATGTATGATCCCTCAAAGTAAAGCTGGAATTTTTGGCTGGAATCTTCCTGGGCGGCGATAAAAGAATTTCGATACCACCCCGTCCCGCCGACAGTAAAACCGCCGTTCACCTGACTGATGGCCGATGGATCAAAGGGAGAATCGGCGCCAGGGATGTCTTCAATGCTCCAGTCATGGGGCAGATCGACCACTCTCCATCCTGAATCATCAAACTCACGATCTTCAGCTCCGAGGCAACCGCCGCGATGGAAACGCCAGCCGTCATCGAACAGCATTTGTCCTGACGAGTGAACCTGACTGGTCAAGGAGGAATGAAGCAGAACGATGGATAGTGCGATGATAATGCGATAGTTTTTCATGATCAACTCCGATCAATAGATTTAAGCTCGCCATGACGATTTGTATTTATTGGGCTGTCAATCCCCGGAATATTCCACCGCTCCAATATCATAGCCTTCCCCCAGCGGTACTTGTTTTCCATAGATATCATATTTCCCCGCATTCAGCCCAGCAAGCGACAAGTCTAGACCGGCATCGATCAATGGAGAAAATCGATTCGGTGCGAAGAAGCGCTGCGTTTGATCTCGAAGGAGAAGGGGAGAGGTCAAAGATGCCAGTTCCTGCTGCATAATATTGGGATCAGCATAAATCCCGACAAAGCGGCCCTGCTGCATTTCATTGCCCGTCGCTTTTGCCCAGGAATTCAGATCAGGATAATTCAGGAATTCCGCATTCCCCGCCAGATTCCAATAGCAGTTGTTGATGAATTTTTCATCCTGCAGTTTGTTCCCCGCCATTAAAAATGGTCCATTGTAGACAAAGACATTATTGCGAAATATAAATCCCGACCAGTTATTCTGAATACAGAGATTGGGACCTTGGGGATTACGGTTATAAAAGGTGTTGTGATCGATTTCGCAGTTACGGATGGTTCCCCCGGCCTCTCCCCGCCAAACGGCGAGCGAACCCTGGCCGTTTTTGCCGTCGTCAATACTGATATTGTAGCGGACGATGTTGTTCTGCCAGACTTTAGCGGCGCCGAACTCAAAAAGACCGATTCCCGGCCCCTGATTGTTGTAGGACAGGTTGTACTGAAGGGTGGAATTGGAGACGCCGCCGTCGAAATCAAAGCCGCCGCCGTCGGCAGCGTCCGGTGCAGACTTGTTGTCGTGCGAGATGTTGTGCTGAATGATGAAATTGCTGCTGTCCCAGATCCAGATGCCGACCGGCCCGTTGCCGTTCCACTGCATGTCCCAGCCATTATTGAAGGCTTGGCAATATTCGATCATTCCGCCGTCAGTAGAGGAAACAACGATGCCGCTGCCGCTGTGATTGTCCGTCACGCTGGGATCCCCGGGATTGTTAAAGGTTGCGCACGAACCGATATAGATATCATGATTATCATAGCGGGTGGTGTCCCAAACAGTGGTTCCGGTGACATGAATGCCGGCAAAACCGTTGTCGTGCGCCGTGATGTTGGTGATGCGAGCGTGATCGCAGATGTGCAGCCGCAAGCCGGAATGCTGAAATCCCCAAATTTCGATGGAATCCATTTCGACGAAATGGCTGCGGGTGAGAAACGCTCCTTCGGTGCTGTTGCCGTCTTGGCGGCCATTGCCCTCGAACTGCAGCTTTTTGATCGTGAGATAGTTGCAGCCGTCAGCGACCAGAGCGCCGTCATCGCCGCCGTTGATGCAGGCGGGTTCTTGGCCGCGACTGGTAACAAGCAGACGATTTTCAGCTGCAGCGCCATCGCTGCTGTCGAAAACCAGAGTCCCGGGATAGGTGAATCCGCCTTCAAACAGAATCTGGTCGCCGGGCTGGAAATGAACGCTGTTTATTTTGGCGATGGAACGCCATGCATGTTCGGGGCTGGCGCCAGAATGGTTATCGTTGCCGTTTGGATGGATATAATAGATTGTTCGCTGATGATCGCTTTTAGAGGAGTCGCAGCTACTGACTTGAAATAGGATCAGCATCAGGGTGAACATCGCTGAATGAATCAGTGAAATGAAATATCTGCAAGCAAGTGATGGTGTGCTGCTCATGACATGATCCCATGAATTGATGCGGAATTTGCGGAGACGATTTTTCAAAAATGATAATAGCAAACTTTCTCCATTGGCGCAAGGATTTTATCACGCGAATAAAGCCGATGATGCAGCCCCGCAGGAGGATGAAAGGAACTCGGAACGGAGGAAAGAGTCGGGCTCCCGGTAAGAACAAGATTCCTTATTTGAGCAGCAGGCATTTGGTTGTCTGCTGAAAATCTGCAGTGGACAGCATGACGAAATAAATTCCCGATGCATGCTCCGCAGCATTCCAAGTCACAGAATGCCGTCCCGAATTGATAAATCCCAGATCAAGGGAGTCAACTTTTTTCCCTAATAAATTGACGATGTGAATCTGCGTCGTCGTTGGTTGGGCCAACTCAAAGGTAATCATGGTTTGGGTGTTGAACGGATTCGGCAGTACCGGGAAAAGCCGGTAGTGCGTCATCTGACGGCGGGATTCATCGACAGCGGTTTGCGGGGCAGCGCCGGGTGTGCCTCCAGAATGTTTTGAAGCGTCCCAGGCGGCTGCCAGGCTGTTGTCGGCTGAAAAATCGGTCAACTCCAGCGAGGCTCCTTCGCCGTCAGGAGAGACAGGCCACGGATACTGGTCATTATAGGTTAATGAATCGACTACCTCGCTCTGCGAATTCAACAAACAGAGTGACTCACCTTCGTTCGCCAGACTACCGCTCGAGATCTGAAACACCTGAAATCCCCTGCCGGCATAGGTTGCGGCCGTTTTTGCCGTAATGATGAATTCATTTTTGGCAATGGCGCTCTTTTCGGGAAAGGTAAACGCGAATCCTTTGGAAAAACGATATCCGGATAAATCGACTGTGCCTTGACCAAGATTTTTCAATTCAACAAATTCATAGAGTTCATCATCACCCTGCAGTTCAGCCGAAGGGTGGTAATGAATTTCGCTGATGACGATGACCGGAGTAAAGTCCGGTTCAAAGACCGCATGCATTGTGGTTGGATCATCCAGTTCAATGACAAGGGACGCACTTTCGCTGGTTATAGCTCCCTCCCAACGGACGAAACGCCATCCCGGATAAGCACACGCCTGCAGGCGCAGAGGAATTCCGCGAAACCACGATCCGGTGGAGACCGGCGCCGGACAGCGGACATTATGAACGAGGATGTATCCTGCGGATGAATCGGAAACTAGAGTCGTCAATTCGGTTCTTTTCAATCCAAAGGATTCCTCAAGATGTTGAAATACATATAAAGGCCGACGATCAGCGAATTCATGCAGGATTTGCAATTGGTCGCGCCAATAGGTCAGGCTGGGAATGGCGCCCCACCGTTCGATATGTCGCGGCATTTCAGCGGCGATCCCATTGACCAATTGGTCGATGATGCGATGAACCCGCATCGGATGAAAGGTGATGTTGAGGTGGGTCGCGAATCGCTGCGCGAATTTCTGCTTAAACTCTTGGTTTTCTAAAAGACGTTGAAAGAGGATCGATACTTCTCCCTGAGATAAAGCCCATTGCAGACTGTTGGTTTTATACTGTTCATCACCCTGCATGATTTCACCGCTG
>RPQV01000160.1 GCA_003818595.1 Calditrichota bacterium | reverse complement strand
TTCTCCCATGCTGGAAAAAGGAATCGGTTTGGGATATGTGGATGTGGGATCGTCAGAAATTGGAACGGAGATCGAAATAGATATTCGCGGCAGGCGGGAAGTTGCTGCTATCGTCAAGACGCCTTTTTATCACCAAGCTCAGTGATGGTGGTATGAGGCAACTACGATTTTATCCGGCAGCAGACGCTGTCAGCGATACTGATATAGTCAACACCGTCGCAGTGGTGGCGGATGTGCTCCGTGCGACATCTACGATTGTGACTGCCCTGTATAACGGCTGCAAAACCGTTATTCCGGTCAAGGAAATTGATGAGGCACTTGCCGTCGCTGCCGAGTTGCCGTCCGGACAATACATACTCGGAGGAGAAAGACAAGGAAAACGCATTCCCGGATTTATGGCGGGAAATTCTCCTCAGGATTTTGATCGTGTCGCCGTTGCTGACAAGATTGTCATCACCACCACCACCAATGGAACTCGAGCCCTGGTCAATTGCGCCGCTGCTGAAAAGGTGTTTGTTTTATCATTCCTCAATCTGACGGCTATTGCCGAGTCGATATTGAAGCTGGGAAACGATGTCAGCATGGTGGCAGCGGGTATTTACGGCGATTTTTCCCTGGAAGATTCAGTCTGCTGCGGCTTTTTGATGAACGAATTATTGGCACAAGCTCATGGTGAGTTTGAACTGACGGAGGAGGCGCAGCGTATCGCAGAACTCGCGCGCACATACAAAGGACATGCTGATCAATTGCTGCTGGAAAGTCCTCACGGTCAATACCTGTGCGAGATTGGATATGCTTCAGACCTCGCCATCTGCGCTGACATCAATAAATGCCCGGTGGTTGCAGTGTATCAAAACGGTCGAATAAATATCGTCCAATGACGGCAAATTTATGACAAAACGTAAAACAAGACAAAAAATTCAGCACCGTCCCGCTAAACCGATTCGGCAAAAGATGTCATCGGAGAAAGAACAGGAGATTCTGGGCATTCTGTTGATCCTGTTCAGCTTGCTGCTCTTTTTTGCATTGTTCACCTTTGATGCCGTAGAGTCACCGGCGACTCTGAATACGGGAATTAAAATTCATAATGGATTAGGATGGGCCGGAGTTTATTTATCGCATTACCTGATTCGTTATACGATCGGATATCCTATCCTTGTATTACCGTTTCTCGTTTTCTTATGGGGATGGAATCGACTGCTGCAAAAAGAGACATCGCAGCTCCTGCGCTGGTCGTTTTTTACTTTGCTCTTCGCATTGTATATTTCAATCGCCTTTGCGCTGCATGATGCCATGTCCAGGATGGATGGTCGACCTCCTGACTCTATCTTTTCCGGCGTATTGGGGAGAATGGGCGCTCACGCGCTCACCGTTCTTTTAGGCCCCTATGGCGCCGTCATTGTACTGATTGGAATCATGCTTCTTCATGTTCTGTTGATCTCCACTTTCCGCTTATCGACCATACTTCGCTCCGTCGAATCCGCATGTCTGCATGTTTATTATTCGATTTCGGATCGGCTTTTCTCTTTATCCCGAAAAAAGATTCACCCAAAAGTGACGATGCAAGATTATAAAGAAAAAAGCAAATTGGAGCCGCGTGATGAACCGATCATCAATCGCCGCGAACTGTCGTTCCCCCCGATCGTGGATAAACCCAAAAATAATGAACTGACAGCGCGCGGCGAACCGGCTGAAGAAGAGATGGAGGACCTCGTTCCGGAATCCGAGCCCTCGACAGATCTCGATTTTGCTTCGCAGGCAGAATATGAAAAGAAATATCAAAAGCCTCCATTAGACCTGCTCATGATGCCGGATTATCGTGAGGAAGGGATCAGTGAAGAAGCCTACCACATGAATGCGCGCCTATTGGAAGAAAAATTGGAGGATTTTGGCATTCAGGCTCAAGTGGTGGAAATTCATCCGGGTCCGGTCATCACGCTCTATGAGATGGAGTTAGCCCCTGGAATCCGCGTGGCCAGAATTGTCTCCCTTTCTGACGATCTGGCCATGGCGATGCGGGCCAAACGCATCCGGATTGTCGCTCCCATACCGGGCAAGGCGACGATCGGTATTGAAATCCCCAACCCGGCGCCGGAAATGGTCTATATGCGCGAGTTGATTGATACACCTGAATTTCGAGATGCCCAAGCGCCCCTGACGATGGCCATGGGTAAAACCATTTCCGGCAAGCCCTATTTTGCTGATCTCGCCAAAATGCCCCACTTATTGGTGGCCGGCTCAACGGGTTCCGGTAAAAGCGTCTGTCTCAATACGATTATCACGAGCATGTTATACAAGTGTACTCCGGCTGAAGTTCAGTTGGTGATGATCGATCCCAAACGACTGGAACTGTCAAATTATGCCAAGCTTTACCAGCATCATCTCAACTATGTTGACGGGGCAAAGCAGAAAGTAGCCACCAATGCGAAAACCGCTCTGCAGATGCTGAAATCTGTCGAGTTGGAAATGGAGCGTCGCTACTCTTTGCTCGCAGCGGCCGGCGTTCGCAATATCGAGGAGTATAATCAGCGCATTAAAGACGGCTTTTATGCACCGGCAGGACAAGACACCCCGACTTCTTTGTACTATTTGATTTTGATCGTCGATGAACTCGCCGACCTGATGTTGACGTCAGGAGCTTCGCGGGATGTCGAAGAACCCATTGCGCGCCTGACCCAGATGTCGAGAGCGGTAGGGATACACCTGATTCTGGCGACCCAAAGGCCGTCTGTTGACGTCATCACCGGCGTGATCAAAGCCAATTTCCCGGCGCGGATTGCCTTTCAAGTGGCCTCAAAGATAGACTCGAGAACCATACTGGATATGAACGGTGCGGAAAAGCTCTTGGGGCGAGGTGATATGCTGTTTCTTCCGCCCGGCAGTCCTGAGCCGATCCGTCTTCATAATGCATATATCTCCCTTCAGGAAATTGAACAGATACTGGAATTTGTTCGCCATCAACCAGAGTTCCCCAAAGCGCCGCTGGCTGCCTACAAGGAAGAAGACGAAGCGACGGGCGAGTTCGGCATGGAGGGAGGAGATCGCGATCCTCTTTTTGAAGAAGCTATGAAAATTATTGTCCTCAGCGGACAGGGATCTGTTTCCATTTTGCAGCGTAAACTAAAGGTCGGATATTCTCGGGCGGCTCGTCTGATTGATCAGCTGGAAGAAGCCGGGGTTGTCGGTCCTTTCGAAGGAAGCAAAGCGCGCGAAGTGCTGATGACGCCCGCTGATCTTGAATCCATGAATTTGGATGAGCCGTCGATTGATGATGAGGAGCTATAAAAAGTGAGGATTCAATGAAAATTATTAACCATGTCATGACGGCTGTACTGTTTTTGCTGTTGGCAAATAGCGCTTGGGCGGATGAAAAAGCCGAGCAATGGGTCAAAGATGTCAAAAAGAACTATGAATCATTAAAGAATGTGAGTGCTGATTTCACGCAGACTTTTCATTGGAAGCTCACCGGCGAAGTGCAGCAGGTCAAAGGAAAGATTTATGCGCGCGAAGGCAATCAATTCAAAATTGAAACTGCTGATCAATTAATTGTCACTGACGGCAAAACATTATGGACCCTGAACAAGGCGAACAATCAGGTTGTTATCGATTGGGCGGAGAATGCCGCGGATGAAAATCCTTTCATTCACAAATTTCTGGAAAAATTCACTCAAAACTATGACGCACAAATGGATGTCAATTCAACCGAAGGCGCGCTGGTCTCGTTATTGTTGACCTCGAAAAATGAGGAGCAATTCGTGCCGTTTATGAGACTGTCGATTGATCCCAAGAGTAAATTTATTCAAAAAATAGAACAGACCGACATCAATGAGAACGTCACCACCTTTGAGATGCAGGGTATCGATACTTCAATCTCCTTATCTGCACAGGATTTTAAATTTTCCGCTCCGGAAAATGCTGATATTATCGATATGCGTTAAACGCGTTTTGCAGGTACTATAATTTCACCAAGGTTTGATATCTGGTTAGCATCCAAGAGGAGCAATCAATCATGAAATCAGCAGCCTGCCGAATGTCAATGATCATCATTGTATGGTTGGTGGTGGGCCAAGTTTGTGGAGCCCAAAGTATGAGTTCGGCGCTCAATGCCGGACGCGCAGCGCAATATTTTCTGGGTAACCAGGACCAGGTTCTCATGGCTATCAATGTCTGGGGATTTGTCCATGTGCCGGGTCAGTATATGGTACCTTTAGAGACTGATCTGGTTTCATTGTTATCCTATGCTGGGGGACCCCGCGAAGATGCCCGCATCAAGAGAATTCGAGTCGTGCGAACCTTGATAGAGGGGGATTCAAGCAGCGTCATCGATATAGACGTCAAAAGCTATGTGGATACCGGAAATCTACAGCAGAATCCAGTCCTTTTGCCGGGGGATACCGTCGTTGTCTCGGGAACCACTTTTTATCTGGTCACCAAAGTTTTTGAGTTGGGCTTTCGAATTGCAATGATTGTTCAGGCTATTTATCTCGCTCAATGGTACTCGCGCGGCGGCCGCTGAGCACAACAAGATGACTAAAATATAAAGTGATATTATGAATGAATACAACACTTATCCAGGTGACGGCAATGGCAAGGTGCAGAGTTTGCCTGCACGGCCACCTGAGCGAAAGATGACATTGAATGATTACCGACGGATATTTTTTCGCGGTAGATATGTCGTCCTCATCACCTTTGGAATCATTTTGCTTCTGACCGCGCTTTATACGTTTCTGCAAAAGCCTGTTTACGAGGCGAATGTTCGCCTCATGCTGCAGGACAACAGCTCAGTTGGTCAATCGCTGTTTGATTTGACTTCAGCGATGAAACAAGAGACCATGCTCAACAATCAAGTCGAGATTCTCAAGAGCAGGACGGTTGCTGAACGTGTGATCCGTAACCTGCTCAAGTCCCCTTATTCTCACCGCTTGAGGGTTTTGCAGCGCCCCGATACACTCAACGCCTCGCTCCAGATGTTGAATTGGCTGTCGTTGGACTCTAAAAAGGATTGGTCGGAAAGCGAAGTGTTTGATGAACAGGTCAAAAATCTGCGCGAAGAGCTTGATGTGCGCCATATCCGCAATACCGATATGATGCAGATTAATTTTCGTGCTCATTCTGCTTTTGAAGCTTATTTTGTCGCCAATGCGTTGGCCGATGTTTATGAGCGGATCAGTCAGGAGGAGAGCCAGGCGGAAGTCCGCCAAGTCAAAGAATTCCTCGAAGAACAGTTGAAGCTTTATGAGCAGGAATTAAAACATTCGGAAGAACAACTCAAGAGTTACCAGGAATCCGCTCACGTGGTGGCACTGGATAACGAGACCATCGAACTGGTGCAGAAAATCACTGACTTTGAGACGCTTTATAATTCGGCACGAACTGATTTGCTGGCAGCCCGTCAGCGTCTCGATTATATCGACAGTGAATTGGCGCGACAAAATACCAACTTTGACATTGAAACGATCTCGAAAACAACCGCACTCGAGGAGTTCACCCGCAAAATAGCTGAAAAAGAGGCGCAGCTCGCGGTATATCAATCGGAAACCATTCAAAAGGGCGAATCACAATTCACTCGCCGACAAATTGAAACCCTCCAACGTCAAATTGATGCTTTGAAAGCGCAATTCAAGCAGAACGTCAAAAACATCGCTGCGAACCAATTTGTGGATCCTGCCAAGGTATCCAGCGCATTGTTCACCAGTAAAATTGAAGTGGAAACCGAAATCAGATCCCTCGAGCCCAAAGTCAGTGCTTTCGAAAAAATTCTGGAACAGTATAACGCGGAATTGGAAGGCTTGCCGACCAAGAAACTGCAGCTGGCGCGACTGGCGCGCTCTGCGCAGGTGGCTGAAAAATTATATGTCATGCTGCAGGAGAAATACCAGGAATCGCGCATCACCGAGGTTGGACAATTGGGAAATGTGCGCGTCATCGATCCGGCCAAGGAACCTTATGAGCCGATTTTGCCGCGAAAAGGCCTGAATATGCTGCTCGGCGTTTTGTTGGGTTTGGGTTTTGGAATCGCACTGGCGTTTACGATGGACTATATGGATGATTCGATCACCAGCATGGAGGATATGGATTCTCTGGGTCTCCCGCTCATCGCCACGATCCCTATGATAAAGCCTGACACCACCGGGTCGTTGTTCAGTCGAGTCGCCAGAATTGATGATCCGGAGGTCAATGCCATTAATGAACGTTTGGTGACGCATCTCAAACCTAAATCGCCGGTTTCCGAATCCTATCGATCACTCAGAACCAATATTTTATTTACCGCGCCCGAAAATCCGAAACAGGTCATTCTGGTCACCAGCAGCGGCCCTCGCGAAGGCAAGTCCACCTCAGTTGCCAATCTGGCCATTATATTTGCGCAGATGGGTGCCAAAACGCTGCTCATCGATGCGGATCTTCGGCGTCCCATGCTGCACAAGTTGTTTCGTGTCAATCAGCAACCCGGACTCACCAATGTCCTCATCGGCCAAAAGCAACTCGAAGAAGCGATTACAGCCGTTCCGGACGTGCTCAACTTGTCATTGCTCACGTGCGGCATCAATCCGCCCAACCCGGCGGAGCTGTTGGGTTCTGAACGCATGAACATTCTGCTGCAAAAAATGCGTCAAGAGTATAATATGGTGCTGATCGACACCCCGCCGGTCAACGCGGTGACCGATCCATCGGTCCTTGCCCGGGCTGTTGACGGTGTCATCCTGGTGGTGCGAAGCGCTTCGACACAGCGGGGTTCAGCCTTTGTCGCCGTAGAACAGCTGCGTCGCGTGGAAGCACCGCTTCTGGGCATCATCCTGAACAGCGTTTCCCGCACCAGTTATTACGGCAGTTATTATCATGAAGAGTACTACTATTATTATACCGCAGATGGTGAGAAGAAACACAAGAGTAAAGCAAAGAGTAGTCAGGAAAAATCTGTAAATTCACAAAAATCAGCGTGAAGTGAGGTGGTGATTGATTTCTCAGCGGGATAAACTATGGTATGCATTTGTCACCAAACCACGTCACGAAAAAAAAGCGAAAAGCTATCTGGAGGGTGCTGGTATCGATCATTACCTTCCGCTGCAAAAATCGTTGAATCAATGGAAAGATCGGAAACGATGGGTTGAGGCGCCTCTTTTCCCCAGCTATATATTCTGCCAGATACCTTTTGTGGATCGTTTCACAGTTCTCCAACTTCCCAGCATTGTCAGAATCGTCGGTTTTAATAATGAACCCATGCCGGTGGCAGCGTCTGAAATCGATACGATTCATGATATTCTGAGCACAAACCTGGAACTGCGAGTGCGCACAGGATTGATCAAGGGTGATCTTGTCAGAATTGTCAGCGGCCTCTTGATGGGATATGAAGGCCAAATTGCTGAAGA
>RPQV01000159.1 GCA_003818595.1 Calditrichota bacterium | reverse complement strand
CCTAAAGTGGACTCTTCGGTACTGCCGAGGAGCCAATTGCCGCCGCTGATATCAAACTGGTTCTGAAGATAGCTGCGAATCCAGGTATGATAGGCGTCGATTTGAGCGTGCAGTCCAACTGGAATTAAGTGCAATAAAATCAATAAGAAATAGTGCTTGAATGAAGAGCGGAAATTATGAATTGAGATAAAGTTCTTAATAAACGGATTAATGGACTGTAAGGTTCTCACTCTGGTTACCATATTGAATGTGCATCGTAGATTCGTCGGAATTTTCCGGACTCGGTTTTTGATCTATTCTGCAAAAACCGTGCAAAAATCGAGTCAGAGTGTTAAAGGTGAACAGAGTGGAGGGGGCATTTGGAGATTGCGCCCTGAGGTTCACGCAAAGCCGTAAAGATCGCAAAGGTCTGCCTCGCACGGAGACACAAAGACACAAAGGCTATAATAGCTCAAATCATCTCCGTGTCGCTGTTTCTTTGTGCGAGGTATAACTCTGTAGAAGGTCAACCTTTACGCGCTTGCGCTCAGCGAACCAGGGTGAGTTTACCATCAAAAGCTGCGTTCGAAATGGCCAGGCGGAAGAAATAGACTCCGGAAGGGAGATTGTCGGCATTGAAGCCAATCTTATAGCTGCCCGCTTTTTGTTTTTCATCGATCAATGCGGATACCCGTTCTCCTGCCAGGTTGTAAATATGAAGCTGAACGTGATCGTCTACTGGAAGATAGTAGGAGATGGTCGTTGCGGCATTAAAGGGATTGGGGTAGGCGGGCGTTAGTTCAAAGCCGCGAGGAGGTAGATTGCTGTTGACGCCGGTATTTGCCGTGTCCAACTGCAACAGAATTTCGCCGCTCTGGCGGTCAAATTTCAGATCAGCGTCTTTTTCCTCGCCTTCGACGGTCGCCGTGATTTTATAATCGCCATAAAAAGCGCGTGTGGTGAAAGCACCCTGCGCGTCCGTCAGACCGTCGGCATTGGTCCACCATTTTTTAAACACCCATTCGATAAAGGCTTCGCCCGAAGGTTTCAGCGTCCAATCTTTGTTAAAAATGGGCGCGTCATCGAACCAGTGGGCGCCGTCCCAGAATCCCCACATGAGAAAATTAGTCATTCCCGGATGGCTGAAGGAAGCGATCAGGATGTCGCGCATGTAATCGGCGGCGATGGTTTTGTCGGCGCCGACGGCATCATATTCAGTGATGCTCATGCGCAGGCCGAGATCAACGAATTGATCAAAAACCCGCAGCACCTGCTCGGGCGGTGTGAAATTCGCACCCATGTGACCCTGCATGCCGAGACCGCCGATGGGCGCGCCTTGAGTAATCAGGTTCTGCAGCAGGGTTTTGTACGCGGTCTGGGTGGCAGTATCCTGACCGCCGCTGCTGATCACGCTGTATTCGTTGATATAGAGGATGGCTGCCGGATCGGCTTCATGCGCCCAGTCGAGCCAATCTTTGTAGATATCCTGGGTACCAAAGGCGTTTTCCAGGGTTTTGTTGTGAATCATCTCATTGATGACATCCCACTCTTCAATGGCGCCTTGGACGCCGGCATGTCCCGCTTCTTCGAAAATGTGATCATAAATGACATCGCGGAGATAATCAGGGTTATCGAGATTTTGATTGATTTTATCCGGCAGATAGGCCGTACCCGGCCAGACGAGACAATGGCCACGGATACGAATATAGTTGGAGCGGAGCCATTCGATGATGTCGACCACATCGTTTTTGTCGCCTTCCCAGTCGGATTCCCATGCGTCCCATTTCAGGGCGTTCTCGAACACCACCATGTTGAAGGAGCGGCCGTCGCCAGTCAGGTCTTGAAGTTTTTCGCGATAGGTCTTGGCGTCTGCAGTCGAGGTGAGAAACCAATGAGTGGCGATCGCGGTGCCAAAGCCGAACTCGTGGCGTATCATATCGGCCGTGACCCTTGCATTGCGAATGGGTTGTCCCTGTTTGTTCACCACTTTGATCGTCAAATCGCCCTTGCGGATCTGTTCGATGCGCGCCAAAGCCGCTTCGCGCCATGGCGCATCCGCCTCTCTGCCGTCATATTCCATGTGGTGCTTCGAAATCGGCAATTGACTCAGTTTATATTTGGTTCCGAAATTGATGACCGCCACACCGGCGATCTGGATGGTTCCTTTCATGTAGCCCATATCGATTTGATAGCGGGAACCCGCTGCGGGATAATCGACGCTCGCCTGAAATGGCAGCAGCCATTGTCGCCAACCCGGCTTGATCGAGCCGCTCTGATAGAGCGATTGGGTGTAGGGAGTGGTTGCCAATTCGAATTTATGCACGACCGAGTTGTATCGATCGTCCGATTCTATGCTGTTCATCCAGATCACCAGCAGCAGGACATCGCCTTTCTTAACGGGCTGGGTAGTGGCGAACCGCGCCGCATTATCCCAGGAATTTGATTTTCGAGCGGACGTTTTCAACTCCAGGATTTCGGTAAACGGCTCGGAACCTGCATTGGTCAGCAGCTTTCGGGTTACATTGGTCAAATTGACTGCGGCGTTATTTTTCTTTTCAGTATCGTTCAAAACCCAGTTTCCGTCCGTGAGATTGTATTCATTTTGCAGCTGCAGACGAAGCGCCGAGTGGTACGCATCTTCACTCCATATCAGCACTGGGAAGAACAGCAAATATAGGCAGGTCAGGTTATGATATTTCATCGAACTCTCCCAAGATTCAGCACTGTTAATTTTCTTCCGCGTCAAGCTTGTCCAACGCATCAGCATAGTCGAGCAGCAGATTGTCAATCAGTCCCTTGATTCCGCAATCCTCCAGGCCATTTGATACACCATTCAGGGAATTGGGGGCACTGAAAGAAAGCAGATTCCGCCGATTTTCCCGCAGGCGATACATCGCCTCCAGGCGAATATCCTCTTCCTCAGGACCGCTGGTGAAAAAGGAAATGATGTTGTCATAGGTGTTGATCATCAATTCTGCATAGCGCAGCTGATTATCAAGTTCCTGCAAACGGCGGCTCACGGGCGGAGAGAGGGTTTCAGCCATAGCCATATTGAGCAGGTCGCGGGCTTCAAAGATATAAAAATAGCCGTTTTCCCACAACTCATTAAAGAGCGGTTCTTCCGCTGAGCGGCGCCAATCAAATTGTTCATTATAATGAATTCTGCGATTTTCAGGATCGGTGCGCATCGCCTTGAGCAAGATCGGCGCCCGCAGGGGCAGATAATGCGTCCAGGTGGTCAGGGTCGACATGCTCTTTTCCAAATTCTCATAGAACGCTGCCATGACTTCTGCAACGCCGGGATACGCAAATCGAATAAAGCTTTGACTGAGGGTGTCGAGTTGGATCTCTGTATTCCAGGTCATTTGGGAAAATTGATAATTGAGCAAAGCGTCAACGCCCAAATCGTGAATGCGGGCGTGCATAAAGCTCATTCCTCTGATGCCCAGTTCATGATAGGCAGGGATATCGATGCTGGTGATTTCGGAGTAGATTGTGGGGAGGGAGTGAAAGGCGTCGGCATTATAGTTTTCCATTATGCCCAGGTTGCCGCGGAATTTGCTTTTAGGCGCCAACCAACCCAGCAATTCTTTGATAAACCAGAGATTGATGTTTACACAATCCGAGTTGATGATATGATGGTGATAGCATCTGGGCCAGGTTGAAAGAAAAACCCGGGTAAAATCCCAATTAAAATTACCGGGAAGATCGATGGTTGGTGCATCATGTTCGGCTGACTGTCCGTAGCCAAATAGATAAACCGGGCGGTGGAGCCCGCCGCTCTTGCGCGCCTCCTTCAGCGTATTGCCGACAATGTAAAGCAGGTAAAGCATTTTATCCGCAGGATTGCCCAGCTTGGAGCATTTTTCGCAGGTGCACCATTCATCCGGCGCCCACAGATCAAGAATATCATTTTCCTGATATTGGCCGGAAATGAATTCAGCCGTCAACAATCGCGAGAGTTCTTTCACAGCGTCTGATTGAGAAAGACAGATACTGGAATACAAATTTTGAAGCGGCGACGAACCGGTAGTGTCCA
This sequence comes from Calditrichota bacterium, assembly GCA_003818595.1. GTDB lineage: Bacteria > Zhuqueibacterota > Zhuqueibacteria > Residuimicrobiales > Krinioviventaceae > Fontimicrobium. Next base: position 3,407 of record RPQV01000159.1, on the reverse strand, counting down.
CATGAACGACGAACCATTCCGGATGCGCTTCACCATATTCGAGGAATCCGTTATTATTTGTGTCTCCGTGGAATTGTTCACTGATCATATAGGGATCGGTGGGCAGATTAGGATTATTCGCCATTCGGGGATGATTGTAGGGATAGGGCATTTGAGCGGTTAATTGAGCAGCGGTCAGATCCCTGCGGCCGGTATTCAGCATGATGCCGCGTAATTTTAACGCGGCGATATCGGCGCCGTTACTCCTGTAAACATTAATTCTATTTCTTCCCAACCATTGAATGAATTGCAGGTCAGTCTGATCGTTCGTCCTTTTCGCATCCATCCAAAATCCTCGAAATTCCATGCTGGGGTCCAGAAATTCGTGGACATTGTAGACCTCGATCTTGTTCAAATGGGGAACATAGTCGCCTTCGTCTTCAGGAAGGAACCATCTCACGCCCCATCGCTGCAGCAGTTCGTAAACCGCATAAAGGGCGCCGATCGAAGATTTTCCGCTCAGGATGAGGCCGTTCCTCTCTCCCGCGTTAAAAGAATCGATACGAAAGCTTTGGGCGCTCGGCTGCTTATTTTTGCGCCAATATTGAACGGCTGTTCGCGCAATGGATTTCAATTGATCATCTGAGGGCAAACCGATAAAAATCAGGTTGCCATTAAGGGGCACGTGAGCTTGATCGACGATTTTGATTTCAGCAGCGGAAAGTTTGAGCAAGCGTATCATGTATTGCTGCAGTTCAAGTGCTGCAAAGGCCTGTCGGCATGCATTGTCTTCCTGCTTATTGCCGTCCTGCCAGTTGATGGATTGATAGGCTGCAGCAGCTTGTTCTGCGTTGTCAAATTTGTCCAGATTCACGACAATGGTGCAGGGATGATCTGCTGAAACCAGGGTGAACAATATCTCTTTTTTAGCACATGAAACGGTGAGAAATGTCAACAGGGCGATGGAAAAGATGATTGCTGTGCGCATGAAAAGTCCTTGAATGATGATATTTCCTCCCCAAAAATCAGCCTGATTTATATCCCTATCATCAGCTGAATTAGGCAGCTTTCGGTCTGCAAAATACATAAAAAATTGGATTATTTCCAGCTTTTAGAATGATCTATTGCGTGACATAGCGCAGCACCTTGTCCAATTTTCGATTCACATAAATCTGGAGAGCGTGAACAATTCCATGAGATTTTTCCAACGACTCAAATCTTTCACGGATATCCTCGATCATCTCTTCCAGGGAGGGGTAGGCAGCCGGTTCAATCTGATCCAGTATTTTCTGAAACGAGTGAACTCCCAACAACTCATTCTTGAATGTTGCCAAATTCTGGAGAAAGACATTTTCAGAAATGTCGCCGCTTTCGCGGCCATGCGAACATTGATCGATCAGATGTTCAATATCTGTGGAAAGATCGTCCAGTTCGACCCGAAGAATCGCGAGATAGTTCTGTTTCGTCGCCCGCATAATTGGCCTCCATTCATGCTGAATGATGAACTATTTTGCTGCGAAACGATTTTCGTGAGATCGTCTTGATTGAATTGGCAGTCTTTTATTAAAACATAAAAATCAGTTCCTACTTTCCAATTGATCGATAATTTGTTGTTTGATGACCAATCCCGCTGCGATGGCTTTGTGCAGATGTTCAGTCGAAAGCGACTTGTCGCCCAGCTGATGGTAGATGATTGCCAGGGCATAATGTGCTCTGTCATGTTGTGGTTGATGAACCAGGACCTGTTGAAAATAATCTATCGCTTCGACGAATCGCTTTTGATTGCTTTTGACGATCCCCATTGCGTATAAAGCAGTGAGTTGATGTTCATCAAGCGTCAGCGCCTGCTGCAGGAACAATTCCGCTTCCAAATTCAGATTTTTTTTAGCATATATGAGTCCTTGAGCCGAAAGGAAGGGAGCGTTGTCTTCGGTCAGGCTGGAGGCAACCTGATATTCTTCCAATGCGGCTTCCCAGTGACCCACTGTTTCATATTGTCGCCCAAGGAGATAATGACGCCAGGCATGCTGCTTCGCAGCCTCGTTGATCTGACCTGTCGAATCGAGCAGCGCGGCATAATTTTCTCGGGCGTCAATCAAATACGGATCCAGGTCAACCACTTTCTTGAATTGCTCCAGTGCGCCGGTTTTATCGCCGGTCTGCTGAAGAAATGAACCATATCGAAGGAGCACCGCAGGAGTATTCGCATCAAGTTTGAGCGCGGCTTGAAAGGATTGGAGTGCATGAAGAGAATCACCCGCGGCAGCCAGTTGGTTTCCCATCTCGGCATGTGCTTCTGCCGAGAACGGATCAAATTCCAGCGCTTTGCGGCAGGCATTGAAAGCGGCAGCGGTTGAATCCATTGAGAAAAATATGCATGCCTGGTTCAGATGAACCTGGCTCAACATCCGTCGCTGGTTTCGGAAATCTTTTTTTTGTTGATAGAGCAGAGCGAGCTGTTCGTAGGGTTGGATGAGCAACGGCTGCAGCTTTATCGCACGTTCAAGATCCTGTTGTGCTTCATCATATTTGCCCATGATCAGTTTTGCTTTGCCCAGGTTGCTGTAGATCATGGCGAATTCTGACGTCCAATGCGCTGCATCAATGCATGCGCCGAGCAGATCACCGACGCCCTTGTTCAGCTCATCGGCAGCATTAAAATAACGTGCTTCGAGAAAATCGGGATAGAGATTGAGCGCTTTTTCGTAGGCGGATTTCGCCTGCTCGACGTCGTTGGACTCGATGAAGGCATTGCCGAGGTTATTATATACCAGGGCAAACGAAGGTTCCAAATCAATGGCCTTGGCAAAAGACCTGCGACCCAGCTCAATTTCTCCAAGGCTCATGAATATATTGCCTTTTTGCAGGTGAAAATTGGCAAAGGTGCTGTCAATGCGAATCGCCCGATTCACAAAGGTCAGCGCCTCAGCAGGAGATTCGAGATTTTGCAGGGCGATTGACAGATTGAACAATACCGGTGACGCTGTACTGTCGATTTTGAGTGCCTGGTAAAAGAGTTCGGCCGCTTCTTGATAATGATGGTGACTCATGAGGATCAGGCCCTGATTGTTCATCGCGCCCAACAACCGAGGATTGAGGCGTAATGCCTTGGCATACTGATCTCGAGCTTCAACCAGCCTGCATCTCCGCGCGTAGATATTGCCGATGGCAAAATAGATTTGCGCTTCTGTGGGTGCGCGCTGTGCCGCCTGCTCATAATAATCAAGCGCCATATCCAGTTGGCCGCGTTTTTCATATATATTTCCGAGCTGCGCAAACGCCTGATAATTTTGGGGCGCTAATTGGGTGCATTTGAGATAGTGAGTGACTGCTGTTTCGAGATCACCTTGGTCTTCAACAGCATTCCCCAGGAGAAGATACGCGGCTGAATAGTCGGGATCATGGACAAGGGCTTCTTCGGCGGCCTT
>RPQV01000158.1 GCA_003818595.1 Calditrichota bacterium | reverse complement strand
TGCTGTCACTACCCTCGTCTCAAACGGAGGACAGCTCTTTTTGGTCTGTCTGTTAAATTTTGGGGAGGTACTTTGACTAAACGGGGGATTGACAAATGATGTGGAATTTAGTATATTAATTGTCCGCTGAAAAAGATCCCATTTTTCATCTCCAGCGGCCCATGGCTACCAGCAGGAATGACTTGGGCGAGTCAGCTGGTAGCTTTTTTTATGCGGCTACATAATCGTATTCAATGACCGGCTGCCGCTCCATCAGTCGTTCGGTTGCCGATACGATGGCCTCGGTTTCGGCATTGGTCATCGGTTTATAGGCTTGATAGGTGACACCGAGTTCGGCAGCCATTTTTCGAATTCTCGTATTGACATCTTCAGTGATCAGAATAACCGGCAGGCGGGGACGCAAACGTCGAATGACGGGCAAAATCTCAATTCCCAAAACACCGGCCAAATCTAAATCAAGAATTAATAAATCGATATCATTGTCCAATATTTCCAGCAGAATCTTTACTCCCCGCTGCACAAAGCGAATATCATAGTTTGCGCCGGACAGCTTGCTGTTCAGATTGGCAAACACCTGATAATCGAATGTACCGATAACAATCGTTTTTCTTCTTCTCATGAAATTCCCTTTTCAATCTGTCAAAGCATTTATTGGCTCACGTAGACCATTATCAAGTACCATGCCATTTTATCAGCTGATAGTTTTATTTTTATATATTGTTTTTTATGAGGTTAAAACCAGTTAATCCGTTTTGGACATCGGATTGTGGCAAAAAAGCCACGAAGGAACCCCGGGGTGTTAATTATAACTATTTAATTTAATGAAACTTGGACAATTCCTACATACCGCGACGCTGTCCCTCAAGGGGGTCAAAGATGCTGTAATGACGGATCATCTGCGTTCGTAAAAGAAATTCCCCCTCGATACGGCCTGATCGCGCAAACAGGTTCCTCGTCGGTGTCAGTCTCGATTTACTCCTGTACGCGACCGCGGATGACAATATTCAAGTCATCCAATAAACGATAAACCGACTTGCGATTCAGGCCGGCGATCTGCGCCACCTTGCTGATATTATGGTTGTGCTTATCCAGCAGATCAACAAGATATTGCCGCTCAAACGCCCGAACCACTTGATCTTTGGCGGCCTTGAAATCCAATTCGGAAGTGGTATCGACAAAAACCCTTCGCTGATTCGGTCGTAACGGTGCAGGAAGGTCTTCAGCCCGAATTTCCGGATAAGTTGCGACGGCGATGGAACTTTCAATGGCGTTCTGCAGCTGACGAACGTTCCCCGGCCAGTCGAACTCCTGCAAAATCATCAGCGCTTCGGATGATATTTTTTCGACCTCTACCAGACCGATATTGCGGAATTTTTTAAGAAAATGATAAGCCAGGAGCGGAATGTCCTCCTTGCGCTCCTTCAGCGGCGGAATATGTACATGAACGACATTGAGGCGAAAATAGAGATCCTCTCGAAGTTTATTTTGCTGAATGAGTTCGAGCGGATCTTTGTTCGTTGCACTCAGAATTCTCACATCGATTTCCCGCTCTTTGAGACTGCCGATTCGGCGAACGGTTCTTTCCTGAAGTACCCGCAATAATTTGGGTTGGGTCTGCACAGGCACCTCGCCGATTTCATCGAGAAAAATCGTGCCCTTGTGCGCAGCCTCGAACAAACCCGCTTTATCGGCGGTCGCATGGGTGAACGCACCCTTGACATGACCAAATAATTCGCCTTCCAACAAGCTTTCGGGCAGCGCACTGAGAACGACAGGGACGAAAGATTCCTGCAATCGTTTGCTGTAGTGATGGATTCCGCGGGCAATGACTTCTTTGCCGGTGCCGGTGTCACCGGTGATTAAAACATTGGCATTGGTTTGGGCGACGCGCTTGACCTGCTCAAACAAGTCAATCATCTTGCGGCTGGTCGCAACTGCCCCGAAAAATCCAGGTTCTTCTTCCAAATCCAATTGACTTTTGAGCAGCTGGTTTTCGCGGACGATGCTGGCATATTTGAATGCCCGCTCAACCGGCACCAGAATGTCATGATGCGTCTGAACGACTTTGGGAATAAAATCAAATGCCCCTTTATGAAAAGCCTCGCGGGTGACGGTGACATCTCCGTGAGCGGTATACAGGATGACCACCACATCGGGATCAATCGCTTTGGCCTGTTCCAACACCTCGATTCCCGATTTGGCTTTCTCCATTTTCAAATCAGTAATGACCACCAAAGGGTGCTCCTGTTGCAGCATGGCCAATCCTTCAGCGGCATTTCGTGCCGTGATGCAATGATAATCGGATCGTCGAAGTAATTCTCCGATCGATTTCAGTACATTTTCCTCATCATCGATGATGAGAATTTTGTCAAGTCCTTTGTTGCCCATCATTCCCTTCACTCCATTAAAGCTTGGCAATTGGTAAAATAATCTGGACGGTGGTGCCCAATCCTTCCTTGCTTGATAATTCTATACTTCCTCCATGATTGGCGATGATTCCGTAACAGACGGTCAACCCGAGTCCTTTGTGGTCCTGGTTTTTGGTGGTAAAGAACGGATCAAACACCATTTCCAAATGTTCTTCCGGAATGTTCGCGCCGGTGTTGTGTACAGAAACCGACGCAAAATCCTTAAATTGTTTATCGAGATTTGAATTGATGGTCAATGTTCCGCCTTCCGGCATCGCCTCGACAGCGTTTCGGCACAAATTGACAAGCGCCTGCTCCAAAGTCACTTCATTGCCCAAAATTCGCGGCAGATTCTCGTCGAGTTCCAAAACTATGGAAATTTCTTTGCGCGAGTCGATCAGTCTGATCAGATGGACGGCATGATCAATGACACGATTAAGACTCACCAGCTTAAAATCATTTCGGTCCTCGCTGCTGAACACAGTCAAGGCATTGGTCACCAGAGCCATACTGTATAGCTGTTCCTGAATATTCTGGAGTTCCTGATGAAGCCGTTCTCCATCAATACTCTGTGGACTTGCGACCAGCAAACCTCCAACACCATTCAAAATTGCAGCAATGGGATTATTCATATGATGAACAATATGGGAGGCCACTTTCGAGATGATCTTCATTTTCTCCCGCAGTGTGCGGTGACGTTCCAAGCGCCGGGAAACCGTGATGTCATGGATGGTCAGGATGACGCCGCGGATACGATCGCCGGAAACCAATGGGACAGCGACGAAGAGCAGCGCCAAAATGCTGGTTTGGTGTACTTGTTCCTCGACGACATTGCCTGTTATTCCGTTATCCAAGGCATTCTGACAGACTTGTTTGACGGATTTTGTCCAGAACTTATCAAGGACAGTTCCGAGACTGCGGCCTTTTATCAATCCCCCGCCGATACCTTTATAGCGAAACAAGGTCCCTTTCGTTTCAAGAAGCGTCAATTTTTGATCAAGGACTATTTCTTGAAACTCGTTCATGACCTGCTGATTAATTTCTCCTTTCATAACCTCCTCGATACCACTCCCACATGATAGAGAAGAAAGAGAGTCTTTTTAGGGCAAAGTCGATCGCGGCAGCTTTATCAAGACTTCGGTTTCTCCTTCTTTAGACTGCAATACCTCCATAATGCCATTGTGATTCAGGACTGTGGCGTACGAAATAACCAGTCCCATACTTTTTGCCTCCAGACGATGTTCCGGAGAGAAAAAAGCCTCCAACAGTTTTTCCAAATCCCCAAAATTCTCCAGAACAGCCTGCACTCGTATCTTTAAGATAAATTGATCCTTATTCTCGCCGACATACGTCAGAGATACATACAGTTTTCCCTGATCGCCGGCATAGCTGAGAAGCGCCTTGAACAACTCGATAAAAGCCCTTTCAAGGTTGGGATCAGAACCGTATAAAGGCGGCAAATCATCGGCAATCGTGTCAATGATTTCATGCTTGGTTGAGGTTCGACTCATCAACGCCATCGAGATCGACCGCGTCAGCAATTGACCTGGGTTAATTTCATCAATCGTTGACAGTTTGTTCAGTTTCAAAGAATTGAGCGTATCCAGTATGGCGACAATTTTCTGGATTTGAATCTGCATGACATCGATATAGTCCATGAGTTTAAAGGTCGTATCCATGCTGTCGACCGAAATCATGTCAGCTTTGATGAATTCGAGATTCGTGGAAAGAAGGGATAATGGATTCTTGATTTCGTGGGCAGTTTTGGCAGAAAAATGACTCATCATCCGCAGAACATCTCGGCTTGTTTGCTGCTTTCTCTCCAGTTTAATACGATCGATCGGTCTCGAGATGATGAGAAGCGCATCTGTTCTCCCCCGCGTCGATAATCGCGTTATTTCATATTGAACCCACTCTTCAGCATAATAATCCGCGCGTTCTTCAAAGGTTAAACGCTCCTCTTTTTCATTATAAAGAAATCTCTCGATTTTTTCGCGGATTGCAAATTGGGTATAAAAGGGCAGAACAGTGAATAAATTTTGCCCAATACCGTAAATCCCGGATTGGCCGACAAGTGTTTCGACACTTTTACTCATCAGTAGAATAGTAAACTCGCGATCGATGAGAATGACGCGATATAATTTGTCCGCCAGTTCTTTGGGTGTTTGAACGTACGGCGATGTATAGCGGCCATTCCCCGATTCTGCATCAAGATGCTGCGCATTGAAGACAGGATGTGCTTTCAAATCACCTAAACAGTCGACAATGACCGCAGTCGCCCGTCCCTGATCATCAAACAGCGGTGTCGCGCTGACTCGACGCGTTGACATCGCGTCCACCGGCAACTCCTCTTCAACAGGCGTATGATAGGCCATACTTCTAAAGACAGGACAATTTTCGCAGGGCGTGGAGGATTTGAAAATTATTTGATGACAATGCTGACCCACTATGAGCTTGTCATCAACGATACCCAACTTGGTGTTGAGCCTTTTGCTCAATTTTCGAATGACGAAATTGGGATCCAGAATTAATATGTTTTCACCAATATTAACCATTTATCATCATCGCGAATTGATCACGGAACGGAGTCGACGTGACATAAAGTCATCAGTTTTAAAATAACTGTTCATTTTATGAAACGCTCGAGGCCTTTATACTATTTCAATATAAACAAGCTGTCCAGTTTAAGCAACATATTTTTAACTTTTTCGTCGCTTTTCATCATTATTTTGCGAAAAAAATAAACGTCCGCCCGCTTTTCACTTGATAAAAAGGTCATGATGACCTACTTTGTAGTATGGAAAATAGGCAGCCAGGCCCCAATATGTATCACGGCAAACACATCCCCCTGCGTACCTGTATCGGCTGCAGGAGGAAAAAAGCCAGGTCGGAGCTCGTCAGATTGGCGCTTGACGAGTCCGGCTGGATTTGTATAGATGCACATCAAAGAATGCCGGGACGCGGAATATATCTCTGCCCCGAGGAGGGCTGTCTGCGTCATGCCGTCCAGAAACAACTCTTTTCGCGCCACCTAAAAACCACGGTGCGTGTGAATGCCGAGCAACTTTTTAAGGACATGCAGTCATGCCTGATCACCAAAAAATAAAAACTCTGATTGGTTTCGCTATTCGTGCGGGCAAAGTGATTATCGGCCGTTCCGCCGTCCTCGCCGCACTCGAAAAAAATCAAATCCGGTTAGTCGTGATATCAGAAGACGCATCAGAGAAATTGGATTTTCTTCAATCTCCCGATGCGCACGTTCGATCCATTCGTTTCGGCAATAAAGAGGAACTTGGCGCTTGGTTCGGCAGAAAACAAGTCGCCGTGTTCGCAATTACAGATGCTCAATTCAGCAAGGCGGTAGAAAACGCAGTCAGGAATCAATAACGACTATAGGCGACGACGCAGCGCATATAATAGAGGCAATCCCATTCCCATACAGGCGATTAATTGACCACCAGCCACCCACAATATGGTCAATCCCGCCGGCGTCTGCGTGAGGAGATGAAGATAATAGCCGACCGCCAATGCATTTAAAACGATCGGCGGCACAGGCGCCAACCAGGGCTTGTGGAAACGTCGAGTATAACGCGTCAACAATGCCGCCGCCAAGGTCACAGCGCTGCCGCCAAAAATATCAACAGGACCGTATCCGCCCCAAATATTGGCCGCCAAGCAGCCGAAATAAAGCCCCGGAATCGCCTGCGGCAACAGATAGGGGAGCACGGTCAGGGCTTCTGCGACGCGGACCTGCATGGGGCCATAGCTGATGGGAGCGAGGATGATGGTGACTACAGCGTACAGCGCGCCAATCAGAGCTGCCAGAGCAATTGTTCGGGAGACAGATTTCATATGAATCATCAACTCCAAGTGGCAATGATTACACAACGATTAGAAACATTTTACGGCGAACCGCGATGGCCTGGCCGAGAAAATCCGCTCGACAATCTCGTCCTGACCATTCTATCCCAGAGCACCAATGACAACAACCGCGATATTGCCTTTCGCCGTCTGTTAACACGATTTCCAACATGGAAAGCGGTCATGAATGCTCCGATTGACGACATCGCCGATGCCATTCGTCCCGCAGGTTTAGGCAATCAAAAAGCATCGCGCATCAAAGAAATACTGACTTGGATTTCCCAGACATACGGCGCTCTCGATCTCAATTTTATCTGCGACCTCAACCCGGAAGAGGTCAAGACAACGTTTATGCAGCTCAAAGGAATCGGCATCAAAACGATCAGTGTCGTTTTGATGATCTCCTGCGGAGTGGACATCTTCCCGGTCGATACGCACGTCCACAGAATATGCCGACGCCTCGGTCTGGTGCCGGAAAAAACCAATGCTGAAAAAACACATGAGCTGATGCAGCCACTGGTTCCGACTGGAAAATCCTACTCGCTGCACATGAATTTATTAAAACTTGGCCGGAACTTGTGCAAGGCACAAAATCCTCGCTGCGAATCCTGCCCGCTCGCAGACTTTTGTCAATATGCTGCAGGAAAAGAATCATCAATTTCGGGCCGCCATTGAAAAAGCTGCAGATTGATATACCCTTTGTCATCGAACATAACACCTTCCTGCAGCAGCAGCAATCGCTGCAGCTCGGGACTATGCTCGCCGCAATCCATGCTGATCCGCCCTCGGGCATTAATCACCCGGTGCCAGGGTACATCCGTACCCTCGGGCAGACTGTGCAAAGCCCACCCGACTGTTCTCGCAGCACGAGGATTACCCAGCATGGAAGCGATCTGTCCATATGAGGCCACTCTTCCAAAAGGAATTTGAGCGACCACCCGCCAAACGGCAGCAAAAAAACCGGTCGCTGATTTCGCATTTGATTTCATCATTGGAATTTACGAATTGAAACTCAATAACGCAATCCGATGTTTGATGATTATGATGTGCCCAACTCAAGGAGAGATATGAGATCATTCTGTTTTTTATCCACGCTCATGTTCACGGCCGTAAGTTCCTTTGCACAAATTCTGACCTGGCAACCATTATTCTCAACCG
>RPQV01000157.1 GCA_003818595.1 Calditrichota bacterium | reverse complement strand
TGACGGCAGGACCACTCGACTATGAAGGCGGCCCCATGCTGAACGCGCAGCAGGGTGACTTTCGCGCAATATTCAACAAACCCATGAGTCAGGGTACGCGCATCCACGAATTAGCGCTTTATGTCATATTCGAAAGTCCGCAGCAGTACCTGGCTGGAAATCCATCCGATTATATGCGTGAACCGGAATTTACCCAATTCCTAGTCGACATTCCCACAACCTGGGATGAAATCGTAGCACTTGAAGGGAGAGTCGGTGATTATCTCCTGCTCGCCCGCAGACATGACCGTGATTGGTATCTGGCTGCAATAACCGACTGGACAGCGCGTCAGATGAAAGTATCACTCAACTTTCTGACGCAGGGTCAATGGCAGGCGGAGATATATTGCGACGGCATCAATGCTGATCGCTATGCGTCAGACTATGCTGTTCACCGCCGAATGGTACAAAGAGAAGATACACTGATGCTCGAGTTGGCGCCCGCAGGCGGCTGGGTGGCTCGACTGTCCCCACAACCCTGACCGAATCACTCAGCAATCATCTTGCAAATGACGGAAGTAATATCATCTAAAGGTTGATTTTCATCGGCAAATTCAATAACGCCCTGATAAATGCACTCTATTATTTCAGCCGCTGATCGCGATCGGTTTTGACGGACGATATCGACGGCATGATGATCTCCGAATTCATTTTCCTGGGTATCCATGGCCTCCGAAATGCCATCAGTCATGAATAGTACAACACTTCCCGAAGATAGCGTCGCCGAGGGACCATTTACATATTTCCAGTCCTTTATATATCCCAGAGGGATACCGGTACTCTCCATTTCCAAATCGACTTCTCCCCTGTCGTTCAATAAATAAGCAGTGCCGTGTCCGGCGCTCGCATATTGAATCATTTTATTTTGCGGATCTAATCGTGCAAAAATCAGCGTCACGAATTGAGTTTCCTCAAGATCGGCAAAAAGTTCGACATTGAGCCGATCAAGTATCACTGCCGGATCCGATTCCAGTCTGGCAAACGCGCGCAGAAATGCCCGCGTTTCAGCCATAATTAACGCAGGGCCGATTCCTTTGCCACAGACATCAGCTATCACCAGACCGACACAGCCATCCGGCATGGTGATGAAATCATAAAAGTCACCCGACGTATGAACCGCTGCATGAGTTTTACCGGCTATATCAAATCCAGGCAATGAAATGGTCGCCCTCGATATTCGCTGTTGAATCTTTTGGGCAATTGAAAGCTGGAGTTCCATCTCCTGTTTTTCTTTCAGTTGCGTGACGTCCTTGGCCACCGATACGTAATGCGTGATCTCTCCCTGCGGATCTCTTATTGGTGTTATGGTCTGCTCGCACCAGAATAATTCACCATTTTTCTTCATATTGATGATGGTGTCCATAAAAGGTTCGCCATTTTGAAGGGTGTTCCACATATTCTTATAAAAGAGATGATCGTGCTTTCCGCTTCTCAGCATGCCGGGTTTTCTCCCCATGACCTCATCACGCTCATAACCCGTGATCTGGGTGAAAGCCGGATTAATATAATCGATCACACCATTCTGATTGGTGATGAAGACAATATCGGCAGTCTGTTCGACAGCATTCACCAGTTTTTTCAATTCACTTTCTGCTTTTTTACGCTCGGTGCAGTCTTCTGCATGCACCATAATCAGATCTGGTTGGATATAAACGTAACTGACGATCAGATCGCGTGCTTCACCCGTACTGCGAAGATGATAGACAAACTCCCGTTTGACAATGTTCTTTTCATGGTAGCATTTAAAAAAATCATCCACAATTTCCGGAGATGCTGTATACATGGCGCTTAATTTTGCACCGACGTGGTTTTTTATCCATCCTTTGGTGATGATATTCGCTGCATTATTATAATCAATGAGGACAAAATCATCGACTGTACGCTGCCAAACATAGGTTGGAATTGGAAAACCCTTGAATTGCGCTGTAATACGTTCCTTACTGGCTTTCAGCAATTTTTCTGTACGTACAGTTTCAGAGATATCATGAAATATGACGACGCCGCCGCGAATGAATTCATCGCCATTTTTTATGGGATTGGCGCTGATGTTGATATAGGCGCCTTCCGGGCGGTTGGGATTTTTGATAAACACGACTTGGTCAGATACCTTTTCACCCCTGAGTGCGCGGGCAAGCGGCAATTGATCCGAAGGAAAAGGTGTCAGGTTATCCGGATAAAAGCACCCATAGACCGATGACCATTCCGAAACAGGTATATTCTGCAAGCCGAGCCCCAATATTTTCGCAGCAACGCTATTAAAATAAAGAAACTGACCGTTCGAGTCAGCAATTATAATCCCTTCAGCGAGGCTATCTAAAATAGAAAGATGAGTTTCAATTTCTTGATTCAAAACGCGGACATTGTCATGCATAAGATTATAGTCCATTATCAATACAATAGAAAGTCAAGGGTAATAATAACCATTAAGTATGAATGTTTATTTCATTTATATGCAATATTCATAAAACTCCAAGTCGGTTCAGCGAGGGAAAATCATGCGCCTGGATAGTTTGACTGCTTTTATTCATTCAGCGCACGACCCATGGCAGCAATAAGCCGTTCCGTCAGAGCTTCATAGTGATGATCAATTTTCTGGAATTGTGGATGAAGATCATACCAGTCAATGATCTCACGCGCGCCCTGATGAAAGGGGATTGAACAATGGAAATCGGGTACAAACTGCTTGATTTTACGATTATCAAAAATCATGGAATGCATCTTATCCCCCAATAGACCATCGCCAACATCACGATCAAAGTGATTAACAATTTCCGAAGGCACATGTACAGCCTTCAGAGATGCTCCGGCAGATTGCGCCAACAACTCATAAATTTGATTCCAGGTCAACCATTCATCGGAAGTGATATGAAAAGCCTGTCCGATAGCAGCAGAATTTCCCAAAAGCCCGACAAAACCGCGGGCGAAATCTCGATGGTGCGTAAGGGTCCAGATCGAGGTACCATCTCCATGAATGAAAATCGGTTTCCCTCGTCTCATACGATCAATGGTGGTCCAGCCGCCGCGGCATGGCAGCAGGGTTTTGTCAAAAGTATGCGAAGGACGAACAATAGTTGTTGGGAATGCGTCGTCATGAAAGGCAGCCATCAGCATGTTTTCGCAGGCAATCTTGTCGCGTGAATATTGCCAATAGGGATTGTCGAGGGGCGTTTCCTCGGTCACCGGCAACATCGCCGGCGGTGTTTGATAAGCGGATGCCGAACTGATGAATACAAACTGCCCGCATCTGCCGCGAAATACTTCCAAATCGAGGCGGATGTGCTCCGGCGTAAAGGCAATCCAATCCACAACAACATCGAAAGACATCTTCCCGATCGCTGTTTTCAGGGAATGTTTTTCCCGTGCATCGGCTGTCAATACATGGGCGCCTGCAGGTACAGGCCGAATGGATTGTCCTCGGTTGAGCAGATAAAGGTCTGCTCCCCTTTCAAGCGCTAATTCAGTGCAGGCTGAACTGATGATGCCTGTGCCGCCAAGAAATAATATCCGCATTTTCATCCTCCATATTCGAAACTTTACATCAGTTAATACATCAAAATAATAAAATTCTATCACACCATCAACATCGTTTCAGGAGGATGACCATGAGCTACTATTTCACCAAAATGATTGACAAATCATTTGCTGACGCCGTTGAATACGTTACCGAAACGTTGAAAACCGAGGGATTCGGTGTGCTGACCACCATCGATGTGCAGGAGGCAATGAAAAACAAATTGAATGTTGATTTTCGTAAATACAAAATCCTAGGCGCCTGTAATCCGCCTTTTGCCTACAAGGCATTGCAGGCTGAGGATAAAATTGGAACCATGTTGCCGTGTAATGTCATCGTTCAAGAGCATGCTGACGGGCGAGTTGAAGTCTCTGCTGTTGATCCAATCGCATCAATGCAGGCAGTCAAGAATCCTAATTTGGCTTCCATCGCGGTTGAAATCCAAGCCAAATTAATAAATGTGATCAACAAGCTATAGAAAAGACTTGTTTGTTTCACTTTCCTAAAACCGTACCACATCCATAAGCCAACGCATGATAAACAATGCCGGAGGAATGAAGGGAGGGTAGAGAAAAACCCTCCGTCCTTCCTGCCGGCAAAACGGAAACAAGGATGATGAAAATCAAATAAAGATAGGTGATTATTTTATAAAACTGAGGCTTTTCAGCGGCCGACACGATCCGACCTTGACTTTAATGATCCGCCAATGACAGCAAGACCGACAAGAATCAGAATGATGGGCCAATAGGATTCAGCCAGATCCCAAAAAGTTGACCAGATATTCTCAAAGACGTCCAATGAATCGAGAAGAAACAGCACACCCAGACCGGTGAAGAGCGCAGCCGGGATCAGCACACCCCAATCGGCGGGATAAAATAAAAATGAACAGATGAATCCGCAGCCAAAAGCCAGCAGAAACACCGGCCAATATTCAAAGAACCAGAAAGCATCGACAAATTCATAGTTACGCAGAAAAAAGTAAGCGCCGAGCATACCCAAAAATCCGCCCCAAAAGGCCGAATGCCGATTCCCAGAAAATGCCTTTATAAAAGAAGAAATCGCGAGGGCGATCAACAGAATCGGGAAAGCCTGCTCCCAACCGAATCTAAATGATAAAAAGCGGTCTGCCAGTAACCCGGCGCCGATCAGGATGAAAACCAGACCCGTAACCAGTGAGTTTATCAGTTTATTCATGTCGTTTTCCTCCTATGACTATTGCTCGGTCTGTTGCGAATTCGAAGTGAAGGTCGAGTACTGCTGATCAGGCAGTTCTTCCGGGATGACGATCACACAAACGATATAGGCCAAAATTCCCAGCCAAAAGCCCGCGAAAAAAGTGAGAATAACATACGCCACCCGTACAAGGGTCACATCGATGTTGATCGCCTTGGCAAAACCACCGCAGACGCCGCTGATCATGCGCACGGATCGACTTCGCATCAAACGGTAAGGTGAAGCGGCTGAAGATGAACCTCGATCCGTGGACCTCATCGCCTTGAGCACCAATAAGGCGCCTAAGAGAATCAATAGAGACGGCATGAGGATATGGCGCGGGAAATTCCAGAAAAACCAGCGAAATGGAAAATGAAACCAATCTAATGTATGTCGAAAAAGGAAAAAAAGACCCAACAACACCAGACCAATTCCAAAGTACAAACCCCAATTACCTTCCGCCTGCTGTTCAGATGCCGGCAAATGGAGGTGCTCAGGATTTTTAGGTATGAGAACCAGACAAATTAAATAAGCAATAAATCCAACTCCATTGGCCAACGTCAGGGCGACCCAGAGGATACGGACCAATGTGACATCAATGGCGAGGTAATCAGCCAATCCGGAGCAGACTCCCCCCACCATTCTTCCTTTTTGATTGCGATATAACTTTTTGGTGTTCATCTCGTTCGTCATGTTGTTCTCCATCGAATCTTTAGACACCATCAAGTACGAGAAATCACTGCATTTGGTTTCAATAAACTATTGCACACTTTTTCCCGTCATGGGCACAAAGCGGACAGGCAGTAGTTTTTTTTCTGTCACACGACCGTTCGTTTTGGTAAAAAGAAGGAGGGACTGAGAATATTTCCCGACGGGAATGATCATGCGACCATCCTCTGCCAGCTGATCAACCAAAGTTTGCGGCACCGTAGAAGGCGCAGCCGTGACAATGACGGCATCAAATGGAGCCTCTTCAGGCCATCCCAAATATCCATCACCGCAACGGACATGAATATTCTTATACCCCTGTTGCTGCAGAAGATGAGCAGCGCGCGAACAAAGAGGATCAATGATTTCAATGGTGAAAACAGACGCCGCCAATTCACCGAGAACGGCAGCCTGATACCCGGACCCAGTTCCAATCTCAAGCACCTTTTCATCCCCATGCAAATCCAAGGCTTCAGTCATATAGGCAACAATGTAAGGTTGAGAGATAGTCTGGCTGTATCCAATGGGGAGAGGATAATCTTCATAAGCTTGATTGAGATATTCTCGCGGGACATATTCATGTCTGCGCACTCGAGTCATGGCATCCAGAACTCGCTGATCCTTGATGCCCCGCTCCTTGATCTGGTGTTCGACCATCGATTCGCGTCGTCGAATCAATTCTTCAGATGACAAAAAATCATCTTTCGACATTTTACCTTCACACCTGTTAAACAATAGCAATAAAATGACCAATCGCTGAACCGTCACGGACACCCCTAACGCTTCAACACCACTCATTTTTGGCTTTCGAACTGCTGGTGATCATGCAGTCGTATCATCCGGCTGCGAGTTTGTTTGGCGTCATGAATTTTCACCATCATATCTCTTTCCACTTTGCCAATTGAGATGGTTTCCTGATAAGGAATTGTAACCATGATGACTATTTTATTCGGATCATACTGCATCCAGGGTGTGATTTCTATCGATGTTCCGCTCTTTTTCACGTGAACATGATCCAGGGTGTAAGCCGGACTGGGCAAGATACCAAATATCCTGACCTCCAATCCTTCGTCGGCAGCAGGCATAATCTGGAAAGAATCCACTACCGCCTGCTGTAAGCCTTCTTTTGTTCCCTTCATTTTTTGCACTTCCTCATTATACGGCTTTTGACAGGTGATCATAAACAACAAGATGACCAAATGAATGCTGCAGCGGATCATACCGTTCACTCTCGCTTTTTATCAATCATGGAAACTGCCGCTTCGTGGCGCCGTGCATCCGTCCGTACCGCAATTGTCCAGTCATTGATCAAATCTAATAACCCATTTTTTATCGAATCATTCCCGAAATTCGTGAAAATATTGTTTCAGGCTTTTGACAATCGCACGTGCACAATTTTTTCGATACTTGGTCGAGCGAATGAGCATCTCTTCTTCCGGATGCATCATGAATGCGGGTTCGAGGAGGAGCGCAGGCATATTGGTTGGTCGACACATGGCTAAATTATCCCAATAGAGACCGAAATCCGGAAGCTCTAACGCCTTCAGCAACTGCTGATGAATCCGACGCGCCAATTCGAGGCTTTGCGGGTGATAGTAGTAGACGCTGCTGCCCCTGCTTTTAAACGGATTCACACCCTCGGGGATGGCATTATGATGAATACTCAATAATACATCAGCATGAGAGGTGTCAGCGAGTTGCACTCGCTCTGCGAGCGAGATTCCTGCAGCCCCGCTGCGCGTCCATTGCACAAAGGCGCCATTCTTTATCAATAAATCAGCGAGCGTCAATGCCAACTCGAGGTTGGCTTGACGCTCGAACAGTCCGGTCGGCCCCACAGCGCCACTATCCGGAGCATGTCCAGGGTCAAGCAATACCACAACATTTTTCAACGACCGATTTTGCTTTCGAGGAGGTCGTTTAATATCAATAAAGAAACAATCATCGTGATCATAATCTGCTCGATAACCCCATTGCTGTTTTTGGTTCAAATAAATATCCAG
>RPQV01000156.1 GCA_003818595.1 Calditrichota bacterium | reverse complement strand
CCGTCGATGCCAAAAGGCGAGAATCCCATGGCATTGTGCTGAGTCAGAGCGTACATCGCCGGAGCGATTGAATGATCATTGCGATGGGCTTCGGGGATGAGTAACGGATTGTCATTGCGGGTATAATCTGCGCAAATTTGTTTGAAATTGGGTAAATAAATATCCGGTGCGAAGAAATCCAGGTGCGGAGCGGTCAGCTTCCAGATATCATGGACTTTATCGATGGGACCGCCGCTGGGATATTGACCGGCGACCTGCCCGGGGGATCGAAGCCAGGCATTCACGAACATCGGTAAAGGATAAATTGATTTGCCGACTGCAGCAATGCGGTCGATATAATCTGCCAAAGCCCAGGCCATAAAAAATTCCGCTGCATCGCCGTCAAACACCTCCGCCCAGGAACCCGTCGATTTTGATCCATGGCTTGTCCAACTTTCGCGTAATTCCGGATGCAGATCATTTAGATGATTGGTAAACAAAGCCATGATGGAATCAGGAACAGATTGACGGAAAGCGCTTTCGGCTTGCGGACAAACATCGCGAGGTTCTCCCAGCAGACCCACCTCATTTTCAATCTGCACCATTAAAACCGTGTGTTCTACATTGTCTCTCTGTTCAAGATGGCGCATCAGTTGAGAAAAGGCATGGGCGTCTGCCTGACATGCCGCACGGCAAAAGGGCGAGATGATTTCGCGGTGCGTTCCATCGCTGTTCTGCACTCTGAAAAATCGTTCCTGATCGCCCTTCACCCAAACCGGCACATACGAAGATTCGGTATTTTTCCACGTTCCGAACCAGAGCAGCACCAGTTTCAGATGATGTCGTCGAGCGCCATTGATCAAGCTGTCAATGAGGGTGAAATCGAACTGACCTTCCGCAGGTTCAAACAGTTCCCAATAGACCGGAGCGATGACGGTGTTGAGGTTTATGGAATTCAGTTTTTGCCACACTTTTTCCAGATAATCCGCGCTGGAGGCGCTCGAATTATGGAGTTCACCTGCAAGCATGATGAAGGGCTGCTCGTGGACCATCAGTTGTACGGCAGAACCTCGTTTTTCGAGATGGGGCATGTGAGCGCCGGCATGCCGGTTTGGTGATCTGCAGGAAATGAGAAATAAAAGCATCGAGAGCAAGATGAAGCGGTTCATTTGATATCTCCCACAAAGTGTCGCCTGATCAACAGGGCGTTTTTAGATTGAGCTGTCGGGATGAGCAAATGGAATTCTATGACTGCATTCTTCGAATCGCGCAAATAAGAACAACGCATCGGAGAGTCGATTGATATACGCCGTAATGATTGGATTTGTCAAAGGCTGTTGGGCGTTCAATTCAACCAGCCGCCGTTCTGCTCGGCGCACGACGGCGCGCGCGATATCCAAAATGGCCGATATTTCCGATTGGCCGTAGACGATGAATTTCCGCGGCAGCTGCACGCCTGATTCGATCTCCTGTGCGATACTTTCAAGCTTTTCAAGATGTCGCTTTTCTAATGTTGAACGCAACAAATGCAGTGATTCCGTAGGGCAGGCGAGTTCTGAATTGATCAGATACAGATGGTTCTGAATGAGCAGCAGCGCATCATGAATCACCTTGATCGAGGTTTTTGCGCGCGCCCAGCCGATGAACGCAGCGGCCTCATCAAGGGCGCCGTAGCATTCCGGTCTGAGATCAAATTTGACGACACGGGAGGAATCAAGCAGGTCAGTGGAACCGTCATCCCCCTTTTTGGTGGTGATGGACATCTTCATCCTTTTCCCTTTGAAAGTCACTCTGTTGCTTTACATCACAAATACCAGCGATGATCGGGTTACCGTTGAAACCTGATCAGATCAATGTCATAGTCCCTGCTCAAGTACGATACCCAATAACAAATCCTTCAGGCTGATCAGCACCGTCGATTGGTGATAGAATTCGAGAATTTCCACCAGAATGGCGGCGCCTGCGAGAATGACATGGGCGCGGTCGGGATGCAGTCCGATCCACGTTTTCCGCTCAGCGAGGGGGGTAGCGGCGATTGCGTCGCGCAGAGCTTGAATGTGTTTTAAATAGAGGAGATGATGATGCACGGCAGCGGGCTCGCTGATGGATTTTTTCAGATCCATCAAGGCAAGGGTAAATGCGGTGCCGCCGGTGGCGACCATCAAGTCGATTACAGGGACGTGCGGCGCCGAAAGCCTCAGATATTCTTGAATATAGTGTGTGAGATTCTGCAGCTCCACAGGCGTCGGGGGATCAGATGCGATGAATTGCCGCGTCAAGCGACTGCTGCCGAGGTCTAAACTGCGGCATATGATCTGCCGATCAGTTCTGGTACTGGTGAATTCCGTACTGCCGCCGCCGATGTCGCATAAAAGAATGTTTCCGTGATTCTCAATGTCATAGAGAGCGCCCTGCAGAGATAATCGCCCCTCCTCTTCACCACTCAACACTCGGCAAATCCATCCGGTGCGCTCGGTAATGCTGCGAAGAAACGTAAAGCGGTTAGAGGCATCTCTGGTCGCACTGGTGGCGAACAGCAGCGGAACTCCGCAGTGCAGATCTTCAATGATCTGCTGGTATTGCGACAAAGCGTCCAGGACACGGTTGCAGGCTGCTGATGATAAAAATTGATCGTCGCCGAGCCCCTCACCCAGCAGGGTCATCCGTTCCTGGTAGAGAATCGGCGCCCATCTTGCCTGGTCATCTTTTTCAACAATCAACAGTCGGGTTGAATTGGTGCCAATGTCGATGGAAGCAACGCGCGGAGGAGCACTCATCCCTCAAACCGTGAGGCCAAAGTTTTAATCACTTCATGAATGCGGCGCAAATCTTTCATTCGGCCTTTATCTTTTTTGTGCCTGCTTGAGCGAATCAGCTCGATCAGAAATCGCAATCCCGCGAAATCGCTGCAAACAGCCGGTTTTTCTTCCGGCGATTTGCTGGTCAGATGAGTGATGAGATTTACCATTTCCGCTTCAACCGTTGTCTGATAATGGCTGACCGTTTCGATGAATTCTCGACGCAGAAATTCAATCTCTTTGACCAGGGTTTGTTGGAGCTGATCCACATCCGTTGGTTTTTTGGTCGGCATATTTTATTCCGTACTATAAAATGCGTTCGATTCTGTTTTGTAAATCCGCTGCAATGGCGCGGGGTTGTCGGTTGCCGTTGACCGACTCGAATCCATAGTTTCTGTGGAGACTGAGGAATACCTGGCGCATTTTCCGCTGGTATTTGATAAAGCTGTCAAAAATGTCGCGCGACAAATGCGTGTCCATCCCGGATTCCCAATAGTCGAGACTTGCATTTTTCGTAATGGTTCGTTCGATGAGAAATCGCGGCGCAACATCGAGATAAAAAACCGCGTCCGGCACCAGGGCGATCTCCTCATAAATCTTCTGCAGCCAATCCGGATTGCCGCCGCGCACCATATCGCGCGTCATCAGGGTGTAAATATAGCGGTCGGCGAGAACGATGAATCCCGCTTTGAGAGCGGGTATGATGCGGTTTTCCATCTGGTCGGCGAAATCGGTGGCGTAAAACAGACTGAGCGTCAAGGGACTGAGAATATTGCCCTGCATGGCTTCTTCCAGCTCTGCGCTGACGAGATTGGAGCGTTTCAAGCCCACATTGACCACAGCATAACCGCATCCTTCCAACCAATTCGTCAGCAGACGCATCTGCGTTGAACGTCCGGAACCGTCGGCGCCTTCAATCACGATCAATTTGCCGATGAGATCGGAAACATTCACCCGCGGCAATCCTTTACCATAAAATTTCATAAATCCACCTTTGATCTTAGTTTGAAAGCCGGCAAATCAATTCGTTCTTTGACGATCGCCCGAACTTCCTGTTGCATAACGTCCGCCGTACGATTGGAATCAATTTTCGTAAATCCGAAAGGCTTGCTCATCTGCTCATACGCCTCATTCACCCTTCCCTGAAAGATCTTGAAACTTTCATAAGGATCGCTCGACAGGTTCATGTCCATGCCGGCCTCATGATATTTCAGCTCAGGACGACCGTCCAGAATGCGGGCGATGGCAATGGCGGGATCAATATGGAAAAAAAAGGTAATGTCCGGCAGAGCGGCAAAGCTGTATAAGGTTTCGACCCACTCGGGATCACAACCGCGGGTGACGTCGCGGGCAAAGGCGGTGAAGAAATAGCGATCAGCCAATACAATATATCCCGCACACAGCAGCGGCCAAATCTGCCGCTCGTAGCGATCGGCAAAGTCGGTGGCGTGAATGAGCGAAAACGTGGTGGGTGTCAACAGCTTTGATTTTTTCGCTTTTTTGGTCGCCCGTTTGACCAGAAAAGAAGAATTCCATTCGGTAAAAAAGACCTTGTAGCCTTCTATTTCCAGCCAGCGCTTCAGGAGATAGATTTGCGTTGATTTGCCCGAGCCGTCCAATCCTTCCACGGCAATGAGTTTGCCTTTTTGTTGATGTCGTTTGATTTCGACCATATTACAGCCTTTTAAAGATATTGGGTGTCATTTATGATTTTAAATTTGTTCTTTTTGCCCACTGCTGATCGATCATCGTTGAGTCTCTCACAACAGTCGATTCAGTAGTGATCGAATCAACGCAGCGCCTGCTTCGATATCAAGAGCCTGTTTTTCGCCGACGATTTCCCGTTCGATGGTTAAAGGAGCGGCATAGTCGTTGTTTATAAGCGTCTGCAAGAATTGTTCCATGTTCACATCTCCTGAACCCAGAGGCACCTCGACGCCCCATTCTTGGCCAGGATGAGCGGCCCATAATGCATCCTTTAGATGAACGCTGCGCACGTACGGCGCCAGCATTTCTAATGCCGGGATCGGTTCGCCCGCGCCGTACAGTATCATGTTTGCCGGATCGAAATTGACCGCCAGATTTTGCCGATCGACATCCTGCAGAAATCTCAACAGGACGTGAGCTGTTTCCTGTCCGGTCTCCAAGTGAACCGCCTGCCCGTGTCCGGCGCAGTGATCGCACAGGGAGCGAACAGCCTCGACAAGCGGCCGATAGTCAGGATCGTTCTGCTCTTCGGGAATAAAACCGATGTGAAGTCCTACCGCTTTCACCTGCACAAGACGGGCAAAATCGGCTATTTTATACGCGGCCGTCAGCCGTTCTGCCCTGGTCTTTGTCGGCGCCAGCCCCACGGTGGTCTTGACGGTGGGAATGTCGGCATAACTTTCTCCTGGAAATCCGCAAAAGACGACGGTGATCTGAATTCCGGCCTGGATAAACCGGGATTTGAGTTCCTCAATATGACGAGGGGTACGTTCTGTTTCCGGCGGCGCCAGGATTTGCGCGGTGGTGATCCCCAATCGCTGTGCAGTCGCCAGACGAAGAGGCAATTCCTGGTCGCAAATCATGAATATTCCCAAAGGGAGACGATCCATCTGATATTCCTCATTTGTTTTATAATTAAAAAGCAGTATAATTTACAAATTTCTGATCAATGTCACAATTTTATTCATTTTAAGCAAGACAAGTTTTTTGTTTGTCTGCATTCATCATTGTCCGTGCGTATTGAATCGGGATTCGTGAAAGGAAGGGTATGGTTAAAAAACTTGGAAACTGGAAAGTCTGGATTGGTTTGGTCATTGCCGCATTATGTTTATTTCTGGCTTTCCGTAAAGTAGATTTCACACAAATGGGTGCAGCGTTCCGCCAGGCCAACTATGGACTCCTGCTGCCGGCATTGCTGATGATTTTCCTCAGCCATTGGTTGCGCACTCTGCGCTGGCAGCTGTTATTGCGGCCGATTGCCGCGATCAACCTGAGCACGCTGTTTTCAGCGTTGATGATCGGATACATGACCAATACCTTTTTGCCGGCGCATTTGGGCGAGTTTGTGCGCGCCTATTTGGTGGCCAAAAAGAAACCGGTTGCCGGTAGCGCCGTCTTTGCCACCATCGTCATTGAACGCATCATCGATGTGTTCACTTTATTACTGCTTATGGCATTGACTATTGTGGTCTTTCCCTTTCCTGAATGGGTGCGCAAGAGCGGATATATTAGTTTTATCTTTATCGGGGTATTGTTTGGGATTCTGCTCCTGATGAAAAAATATCGGGATCGCGCGATGGTCATCATCAATGCGCTGCTCAAGCCGTTTCCGCACAAAATCAGCCGCCGAATTCAGGAAATGGTGCACTCTTTTCTTGACGGGGTGAAAGGACTGGAGAAAAAGCGTCACTATGCCGTCGTTGCGCTGCTCTCCCTGGCGATTTGGTTCTGTTACGCCTATATTTTTCAAATCGGATTACACGCCTTTAATTTTGTGCAGCTCTATAACCTGCCCTGGACGACCTCGCTGGTGCTGTTGGTGATCACGACGATCGCGGTGTTGGTGCCGTCATCGCCCGGATATGTGGGAACCTATCACTATCTCTGTCAACTCACCCTCGGACTATTCGCCGTGCCCGAAAGCGAAGCGTTGACCTTTGCCTTTGTGGTTCACGGCATCAATTTCCTGCCGGTGCTGATCGTCGGTTTTCTGCTGGCATCGACGATGGGAATGAACCTGAAAACGATTCAAAAGCAGGCGAAGGAAGAAGAGGAAGAACTCGAAGGGAAGAACTGAGTACAGAGGCTCTTCACCCCCTTCATCCTCCCTGGATCTGTGCTCAACTGTGCAAAGACGGATTTCTGGTTCACGCATACGCAAAGCTTTGCCTTGCACGGAGCTTGGCCTCGCACGGAGACACAAAGATATAAATAACCGACATAAATGAAGGTCATTAGATACATCTCATACCTTGAATACATTTATAAATATTGGTGCAGCAACTTTCCAAGATGAACGATAAGACGCCCCTTTGTGTCTTGGTGTCTCCGTGCGAGGTCACTTTAGGTCTTTTCGTGAGCTACTCCGGGACGTTGCGTGAACCCATCTGCGTCTTTCCATCAGATAAACTTCGCCCGGCTGCACCGATCATCCGCTCTCTCCACCATGATCAATGTCGGCAGCAGATCGCGGATGGCTTCAATATGGGTGATGATGAAGATCTGCCTGAATTGCCCGGCGAGTTTCCCCAGCGCATTGAG
Source organism: Calditrichota bacterium (assembly GCA_003818595.1). Lineage (GTDB taxonomy): Bacteria > Zhuqueibacterota > Zhuqueibacteria > Residuimicrobiales > Krinioviventaceae > Fontimicrobium. The sequence goes on along the minus strand of RPQV01000156.1, from coordinate 473 downwards.
AATCAGATCGCGCCGCTCCAAATCCTGAGACCCGAATATTTCATCAAGCGCGATAAAGCTGATGGGCGAACCGCCGCGCCGCTCGGCGACGACGCGGCTGATGGCGATGCGCAGACATAAATTCGCCAGATCCTGTTCGCCGCCGGAAAAACGGGCGATGGGGAAAGCCGATGCGCCATCATAAATGAAAATGTTATAATCCTGATCCAATTCGATTTGCGTGTAACGCGAATTCGTCATCAAGGCGAGCAGTTCGGAAGCGTGCAGCGCGATGAGCGGTCGAATGCGGCCGGCCAACTCCAATCTGAATTTGCCCAAATAATCATCCAAAAGATCGAGATAGAGCAGGATCTCTTTGATCGCCGTGATTTTTTGCTGCAGTTTTTTTTGTTCTTTGATTTCCTCCGCCGTCGCATCACAATCACGCTGTAGTACGGCTTTTTCTCTCTCCGCTGTTCTCAATTCATCTTTTT
>RPQV01000155.1 GCA_003818595.1 Calditrichota bacterium | reverse complement strand
TGACGTGGTCAATCGCGTGCTGCCTGGACGCGCCGTGCTCGGCGTCATCTGGTCTGCATTTTTTCAGGATGCCTGGGCCGCCTTCGGCATGGAGAACGCCTGCATCCAAATGATCCAAGCACCCGAGATGTTCGAGGCGGTGCTCGACCGCATCGTCGAGTTTTACCTGAGCGCCAACGAAATTTTTTATGAATCGACAAAAGGCAAACTGGACGCTGTGCTCATCGGCAACGATTACGGCGCCCAAACCGGCACCATCATTTCGCCGGAATCGATCCGCACCTTCGCCATCCCCCGAACCCGAAAGCTGGTCGAGCAGGCAAAAAGTTATGGCGTTAAAGTCATTCACCATTCCTGCGGCTCCATTCATGACATCATCCCCGACCTGATCGCCATCGGCGTCGACGCTATTCACCCGATTCAGGCGCTGGCCGCCGGCATGAGCGCCGAGCAGCTGGCCGCTGATTTCGGCGGCCGCATGTCGTTCGTCGGCGGTCTGGACGCGCAATACCTTTTGGTTAAAGGCACACCTGCGCAAATCAAAGAACGCGTTGGTGAACTCAAAACGATTTTTCCCACCGGACTGGTGATTTCTCCCAGCCACGAAGCCATTTTGCCGGATGTCGATCCGGCCAATATCGAGGCGCTATTCAAGGCCGTCAGGGCAAATTAAACAGCACAAGTTCCCACGATGAATAAAACGATCATGAATCGTCAGTTCAACAAGGCTGATTGCGATGCGCACCTTTTGACTCGGTTCAGGGTGCGACTATTTGCTGTTTTCACATAAGTCGCTTTTCGGAGAAAAACATGAAAAATGCAATGCTGTTGTTCGCTCTTTACATCATCGCTGTCGGCAAATTGGCCTTTTCGCTGACCAGTGATAATTATATCCCCTCTCCGCCGCTCAGATTGAATAATGTTCGTGATTCGACCATCACGAACTTGGCCATCACCAATCCCAAAGGCCATTGCATCCAGTTGTCGAATTGTAAAAACATCAAAATTGTCAATTGCAAACTGGGACCTGCCAAAGGCAACGGCGTTGATATTTACTCCTGCCAGAACATCACGGTCGAATCGAACTGGATGGAGGAGATTCAATCGGGCGTTTATGCGCTCGACAGCCAAGGCATTATCGTTGAATACAATCAGGTGAAAAACGTCCAGGGGCCTTTCCCGCGAGGACAAATGGCGCAATTCGATAAAGTGAATGGCGGCGGCAGTCGCATCAACTTTAATCGATGTGAAAATATTCTGGGGGAGAGTTATCCAGAGGACGCCGTCAATATCTATAAATCAAACGGCACGGAGAGCGATCCGATCCAAGTGATCGGCAACTGGATTCGCGGCGGTGGACCGAGCGAGTCAGGCGGAGGGATCATGACCGGCGACGGCGGCGGATCTTATATTCTTGTCGAAGACAATATTCTGGTGAATCCGGGGCAGTATGGATTGGCCATTGCCAGCGGCACGCATATTATGATACTGAACAACCTGGTTTATGGTAAGCGGCTGCCTTTTGCCAATGTGGGTCTTTATGTCTGGAATCAATATGATAGTGAATGCGCTGATAATATTGTCGAGGGCAACATCATCAATTATATCAACAAGAATGGTATGAAAAATCCATGTTGGAATGCGGAAAATTGTCCGAATACTGTTTTTAATAACCAATGCGGCGCCGCGATTGACTCGACTATTTTGCCCGAACAAATTCTCACCGCGGTACGCAAATCTTTGCCTCATCCTGCAAGTCATTTTTCCTTGCATCAGAATTACCCAAATCCTTTCAATCCGGCCACATCAATACGCTTTGAACTGGCAGAGGACGCTGTTGTGAATCTGAGCATCTATAATTCATCCGGTCAAAAAGTGTATTCTCTCCTGGACGATCGATGCGGAGCAGGAACTCATGTGATTGAATGGACCGGGATGGATCAAGACGGCCGCCCCGTTTCCAGCGGCGTTTATTTTTGCCGTATGAATACCAAAGAATTTTCTCAAACGCGCAAAATGATCTTGATGCAATAGCGCCTGCAAAATGGGAATATATTAGCATGAATTTTTCAATAAACCCCCCGGGGTTTTCCCTCATCGTAAAATTATTGTCTGCCGGCACGCTGTTCTGCGGACTATCTGTCGTCTCGCTATTTCCCGCCTTGGCGCTATGCCAAACGATTACCGCCCGGCAGGCGGATACGCCTATCCGCATCGATGCTGTCCTTGATGAGAAAGCATGGGCGGCGGCGGACAGTATTGACGGCCTTACTCAGTTTGTCCCGGTTTACAACGAACCCTCGCCTTTTGCAACGACCATTTACGTGCTCTATGACAGCGAGGCGTTGTATGTAGCTTTCCGGTGCCTCGACCCCGATCCGGATAAAATCACTGCAAAGGATACCATGCGCGATGCTTTTTTTCAGAACGACGATGCGATTGTTGTGCTATTGGATACTTTCAATGATAAAAACAGCGCCTATTATTTCGGAGTTAATCCTCTCGGCACCATTCAGGACGGCCGGCTTGCCGATAACGGCGGCATCGACGATATACGGTGGGACGGACGCTGGCAAGCCGCAGCGCGCATCACCCAGGACGGATGGGTCTGCGAGGTCGCTATCCCGTTTTCGACCCTCAAGTATGATGCAAAGGCTGATGTGTGGGGATTCACCGTTGAACGACGTGTTGCCCGGAACCGTGAACGGAGTTTCTGGACCTGCAATCTGGTCAGCCCCGATCGCGTCTCCACATTCGGAGTCCTTACCGGCCTCAACCTCGCAACAACCACGGTGAAACGTCACACCATTATTCCCTATGCTCAACTTCAGGTCACGAAAGGCGAAAAACCCAACAGCCAGTACGGGGTTGACGTGCGTTACAATCTCACCAGCCGGCTTGGTGTTGAAGCCACAGTGAATCCTGATTTCGCCACTGTGGAGGCTGATGTCGAACAGGTGAACCTGACTCGTTTTGAACTGTCCTACCCGGAAAAACGTCCATTTTTTCTGGAAGGCGCCGAGAACTATTCAACCCGTATCAAGCAGTTCTATTCCCGGCGTATAGGTGAAATTCCATGGGGCGTCAAACTGAACGGAAAGGTATTCGGCTGGAAACTCAACGCTCTGACCACGCAGTCCGATCCCTCTTATACGGACGCAACGATCAAAAAAGGCAAGGATGCCGTTTATAACGTGATCCGTCTGACCCACGAAACAAAAAACGGTTCCAATTTAGGACTCATCGGCGCCGACCGTTTCTATGGTGACGGGCACAGTGGCTCATTAGGTCTTACCTCTACACTGTTTGTCACCGATGTTCTGGGAATGACCTCGCAGCTGATCAAGACCTGGGGCGAGATGGATAAAGGCACCTGGACGGGATTCATAAGGCCGGCGTTCGATTCCCCGTTCACTCATTTTCATGTCCGCTATTCGCACTATGGCGCAGGCGTAATGGAAAACATAAATCCGGTCGGGTTCGTTGTCGATGACGACCGACGCGAGTTCGACACCAATCTCCGTCGCCAGTTTTGGATCAATAGATACGGAATCGACCAGTTCACCGCCGGAGTCAACTACAACCGATACACCAGTCAGGCGGGTGTTCTACGGAGTTGGGAAGACGAGAACAACGTCACCCTCCAATTCCTCAAAAAGTGGGAATGGACAGTAGCCTACACCGAAGAATTCAAGCGTTACGAAAAGGATTTTCGGAATACTTTTGTTAACAACTCTCTTCAATACGATACAAAACAAGGAACCATCGTCTCTGCGGAATATACTTTCGGCAAAAATTTCGAGCGCGATTTTGACAACATCAAATGCGGGCTTGGCGTCAAAGTCCTTGACGGCTGGGATGTGGAATACAACCTGTCACGTTTCTGGTTCAGCCCCGGCTCCAACGAAGACAACGCTTGGATTCATTATGTCCGCTCCACATACTATGTTAATCCCGACCTCTATTTCAAAGTCTTCTATCAGACAAAATACAGTCTCTGGGGAAATGTAGGGCCTTTCGACTATGACCTCCTCAGAAAAAATCTACAGCTCCTTTTTGTCTGGCGGTTCCTGCCGCCGTTCGGCTCCCTTCAGCTCGCGTACCAGGAGGGACGTGTCCGTTACACCGACAATGCCACTGACGACCTCAAGGCATTCTTCTGCAAACTGTCATGGATATTGTGAGGAGTAGAGTGAGTACTCTGCAAAGACCCCAGTGCTTCTATATGTAGAGCGTCAGAGGGATTCTTATTCCCCCCAATAAAAGAGGGAAAATATATCAAATTAAGCTTGTAAAATAGGAATACCTTGAACAAAATTGAAAGAAGCCCCTTATGAAAAATCACAGCCATATTCAAAAGGTTAAATCAGCAGCAGCCATTTTTACACTCCTTTTGGGTTTGAACAATCTGCTCTTCTCCGCGGATGATAAAGCTCGAACCGCAACCGTTCCTTTTGATCTCAACTTTCGCCAGATTCATCTCGATTTCCACAACTGGGGCGACTATCCCGATTTTCTGGCGGAATTTGATCCCGAAGAATTTGCCGAAACTCTGGCCGATGCTCATGTCAACTCGGTCACGGTGTTCGGCCGCTGCGCCCAGGGATGGATCTATTACGATTCTAAACTCTTCCCCGAGCACAAACACCCCAATCTCACCCGCAATCTGTTGCCCGAACAGATCGACGCCTGCCATAAACGAGGCATTCGCACACCCATCTACATCATCATTCAGTGCGATCCAGTCGTTGCGGCCAAGCATCCGGAGTGGCGGGTGATCACCAAGGACGGCCGGCAGCATCAATGGGTGGGAGACGGTCCATACGCCGCTTCTTTCTGGCACATGCTCTGCGTCAACACGCCCTACCGCGACTTTCTCAAGGCGCACGTCAAAGAAATTTTAGAGACGATGCCGGTCGACGGCTTCTTTTTTGACATCGTCAATCCCATGGACTGCTCCTGCACCCAGTGCCGCGCGGACATGGAGGCGCAGGGCATCGACCCCTCCGATGACGCCGCCCGCATGGCCTTTGCCGAACAGATGCTGCACGACTGGATGACTGACATGACAAATTTCGTGCGCAGTTTTAATAAAGAGTGCACCATTTTTTATAATTCCGGTCACATCGGCCCGCGCCATCGCGGCATTGCGCCCGAGTTTACCCATTGGGAGTTGGAATCTTTGCCCAGCGGCGGTTGGGGCTATCTCGATTTTCCCCTCACCGTCCGCTACGCCCGCACCCTCGGCCTCGACTGCATGGGCATGACCGGTAAATTCCACACCAGTTGGGGTGACTTTCACTCCTATAAAAATCAGGCGGCGCTGGAGTTCGAGTGCTTTAACATGCTGGCGCTCAACGCCAAATGTTCCATCGGCGACCAGTTGCATCCCAACGGCCGCCTCGATCCGGTCGCCTATGAACTGATCGGTTCCGTCTATGAACAGGTTGAAAAGAAAGAGCCGTGGTGCCGGAATGCAACGCCGATGACAGAAATCGCCGTCATTCATCCGGAAGAGTTTCATGATGGTAAAGCCCAAAGCCTGCCGAAATCCTCCATGGGTGTAACGCGCATGTTGCAGGAAGGCAGGCATCAATTCGATCTCATCGATTCGCGGCAGGATTTCTCCCGCTATCGCGTGCTGGTGCTGCCGGATCATATTCCCGTGACGCCTGAATTTGCCGCAAAATTGGAAACCTTTGTCGCCCACGGCGGCGCGCTCATCGCGTCGTTTGAATCCGGCATGGATGCCGATAAAAAAGAATTTGCGCTAAAATCTTTGGGCGTCCGAAAAAAAAGCGACGGACCGAAAGATGCCGAGGGGCGATTGGTGCGCGGCCGTTTTTTTCCACAAAACCATTATGTCGAATACCTCTGCCCGGAAGACCCGATCGCCAACGGAATGGCGAAAACCGAATATGTCATGTACGCGCGAGGCATGGACGTGGAAGCGGTACACGGCGACGTCCTTGCCTGGAACGTAGCGTCCTATTTCGACCGCACCTGGCAACACTATGTCTCGCACCTGCAAACACCGTCCTCCGGACAGCAAGCCGGGCCTGCGGTGATCAAGAACGGCAGCGTGATCTATTTCAGCCACCCCATTTTTTCACAGTATCAGAAAAATGCCCCCCGCTGGTGCCGACAACTGTTTTTAAATGCGCTGGAGATGCTGCTTCCCGACCCGATGGTTCAAGTAACAGCTCCCTCTTCCACGCTGGCGACGGTCAACCATCAATCCGCGGAAAAACGCTACGTGCTTCATCTGTTGAATTATATTCCCGAACGCCGCGGCGAGGATTTCGACACCATCGAAGAGGTGATTCCGTTGTACAATGTGGCTGTTTCGCTCAAAGTTGACCAGACTGTACGTAAGGTGATGTGTGTGCCGGAGTTTAAAACGCTCAAGTTCACCCGCCGAGAAGCGCGCATCGAGTTCATCGTGCCGGAACTGGACGGGCATCAGATGATCTTGCTGGAATATTGAGTGCGGACGTTTGCGGTTTTCACACACTCTGCAGGATAGAGAACTTGCAATCTTTTGGAATGATTGACAGATAGTCAGCCGCTTCACCCAAAAGACTGTTGAATTCATTAAAGCACGAATGATAACACGAGAGGAGTGAACCATGAAAACCTTCCTGATTGTTGTTTCATTGCTGATGAATGGGTTGGCTCTTGCACAATCAAATTGGCCGTTGATCAATTATGACGCCTATAATTCCAAGTGGGCAAAGAGTGAAACCAAACTGAAACCGCCCCTCAAGCTGGTCAAAGCATTCGGAGAAGCCGATGGGGCGATAGCTTACTTTAATGGCGTCGTCTATTCGGGTTATTCCGACACGCCAAACCGAGTTGTCGCCTATTCGCTTGACACCGAGCAGGAATTATGGAGATTTGCGATTCCGGGTTCGCGTGCGGGAATGGGATTCAGTCCGGCGGTATCGGACTCGATACTGTTGATCGGCGCACAGGTTTCTGATTCATTGTATGCGCTGAATCGTTTCACCGGCAAAGTCGTTTGGCGTCTGGAGACCTTCGGTCTCTACGCCCGTAATGCCTGCATCACCGATGACCGTGTCTACATATTGGGAAATCGTCTCTATTGCCTGGATTTGAAGTCTGGACGGGAAATATGGCGATTCATCGTGGGCGGTCAAACTTCTCCGGCTGTCGATGGCGAACATGTCTACATCGGCGGGCGTGTCATTGACAAAAAGACCGGGTTGGAAGTCTATTCTTTCTCCATGAATGGGATGGATCCGATTGTCCTCGACGACAATCTCTTTTATTTTACCGCGAGGGATTCACTTTGCGCGGTGGAGAAAAAAATCTGGAAGAAAAAATGGGCGGCGCCGATTCCGCAAGGTCTGTGGAACAACCTGTACGGCGGTTGTACCGCAGTCACTGACAAAACCGTTACCTTCGTTCTATGGGCGAATTGGCCTGCCCCGGCAGCCATTTACACCCTGAACAAAGAAAATGGACAGGAATTGTGGC
>RPQV01000154.1 GCA_003818595.1 Calditrichota bacterium | reverse complement strand
GGTTTCTGTCGTAACGCTTTTGGTCGTCGTGGGGCCGTCCAAACTGTGGTCTAATGCTCAACAAACCTACAACAAATGGATGGCTCTCACCATGATCCTGGATAAAATCCAGCGCTTTTATGTGGATGAAAAAGATCCGGATCAGCTGTTGGCCGATGCTATTGATGGCATGCTCTCGGGTTTGGATCCCCATTCCATTTATATACCCGCTGATCAGGCTGCCGATTATTCGCGCAAGTACGAAGGGTATTATGGCGTCGGATTGACATTTCATGTTGTAGATCGCAAATGCACCATCACTTCGGTCGCCAAAGATGGTCCCGCTGCTCTTGCAGGTATTCTCATCGGTGACAGAATTCAGAAAATTGATGGCCAAGTCGTTTCCGAGATCAGCACCGATGAGATGGAAAGTCTGCTCGGCGGCAATCGAAACCAATATGTCTCCTTGGATATATTGCGTCCGTCACAGAATCTGGTTATGCATTTTGATCTGCAGAAACGCAAAATCGACATTGAAAGCATCTCTGCAGCCTGTATGCTGGATACCATAACCGGCTACATACGTATCACCCATTTCGCAGAATCTACTCCTATCGAACTGGACTTGGCATTCGCAGAGCTGAATGGGGTGGGCATGCGGCGGCTTTTACTTGATTTGAGGAATAACAGCGGTGGTGATTTTGAAGCGGGCATTGCAGTGGCCGATCGTTTTATTGAAGGCGGGAAGTTGATCGTCTTTACCCAAGGTCGGGCCCCGCAAACATCCGGACAATTCATCGCGACTTCAAGCGTCACCTTTCCGCAACTGCCCTTGGTTGTCCTGGTCAACGAAAAAACTGCGAGCGATGCTGAAATCATCACGGGAGCGATTCAAGACTGGGATAGAGGAATAGTGGTGGGAAGGACAACTTTCGGCAAGGCTTTGGTGCAGACAGAATATCCCTTTCAAGACGGATCGATTCTGCTGCTGACTACTGCCCGCTATTATACGCCTTTGGGTCGATCCATTCAAAATGAAAATGTGTTGTCCGACGAGGGCAAAAGTCCGGCGGTTGCGCCGAAAAAATTTAAAACTCCGAAGGGCAGGTTTGTATCAGACGGCGGAGGGATTCAACCTGATTTTGAAATCAAGAAAAACGCCAAATCAATTCCGGCGTTATTGAAAAAGTTTTATGCTGAGGATAATGATTATTTTTTAAAGTTTGCGGATGAATATATCGTTACTATCCCGGAAGAAACAAGACCGAAAAAACAGAACGATTTCTTGGCTGCCTTTCAAATGGATGATGTTTTATGGAATCGTTTCAGCAATTGGGTTTCGAATCAACCGGCACTCAAGATCAATTCTGGTGATCTGGATTCAATTCGGTTCATTGTGGCGGCAGAACTGAAGATTGCTTTGGCCTGGCGATTGTGGGGTGATGAAGGGAGAAATGCTGCCACAGCTGCTGTGGATGAGGAAGTGCAGAAAAGCCTCCAGTATTTCGAACAGGCCGATAAAATTTTATTAAACTGATGTTCGCAATCGATCAGCTCGATGTCGGACACTAAATATTCCGCATGTGACGTCCTTTCGTCGCATGTTGCGAGAATATTTAAATTCCTGGGAATGTGAATGAAGGAAGTACATGTTTTTTATATCTGACAACAGGCGCCAATGCGCCATTGTTCCTGTTCGCGTCGATTTATTCCGGGCTGGGAAGCGTGAAAAATAACCATATTAATCATCATCCCAAGATTCTCGTTGTTGACGATATCCCGGTGAATATTCAATTATTGCAGGCTTTTTTAGCGACGCAGAATTATAAAACATTTATTGCCCGAAATGGAGAAGAGGCGCTGCAACAGGTTGAAACCGTTGAGCCTGATCTTATTCTCCTCGACGTCATGATGCCGAAAATGAACGGCTTTGAGACCTGTCGACAGTTGAAAAAAAGTGAAAAAGCCAAATATACACCCATTATCATGGTCACTGCTCTCAATGAAATCGAGAGCAAAATTAGAGGAATTGAAGCGGGCGCTGATGATTTTATCAGCAAACCCTTCAACAAACTGGAGTTGCTGGCGAGAGTCAGGTCATTGCTGCGGGTTAAAATGCTGCATGATCAGCTTCAGGAAAAAATTTCCCAGCTGGAGCGCGCTAAAGAACGCCTGCGGGAACTCGCATTGACCGACGGCCTGACCGGTCTGTATAATTATCGCCATTTTAAAGATGTGCTGAGCATGGAGGTAAGACGAGCTGAACGCCATCGAATATCATTTTCATTGATCATGTTTGATATTGATTATTTTAAACAGTATAATGATACCCATGGGCATCTCGCAGGTGATAAAGTGCTGCAAGGAATAGCATCTTTGGTTTCAAATAATATTCGAAAAATTGACGTCGCCGCACGTTATGGTGGGGAAGAATTTGCTGTTATTTTACCCAATACTCCGGCCGCAAATGCGCGCATCGTTGCGGAAAAACTGAGAAAACTGGTTGAGCAATTCCCCTTTGAATTCCAGGAGACCCAACCCAATAACCGGATTACCATCAGTGTGGGTGTCTCCTCCTACCCCACGGGCGGCAGAACTTTCGAAACACTGGTCGCTTGTGCTGATAAACGGTTATATCTGGCAAAGGCGCGAGGTAAAAATATCGTCGTTGATGAGGGGGGCTGCTGAACATGACTAATTGGGTAAAAGAACAATTAAGCAGTAAGCTTTTTCGACGTCTGTTCATCTCCACTTTGGCGGCGGCTGAGCTGCCAATGGTTTTGTTTGTGCTGATCAGTCTGCCTACCTGGCTGCTGGCGAATTTAAGCGCATCCTCCATTGCGATACGCATCGCACTTTTCCTCATGCTGTCCGCCATCATTTCCGGGATCATCGCATTCTTCATCTCCCGCTTCATCACAACGCCGATCTCGGAGTTTGAAAAGAGCGCGACCAAAATCGCCCGCGGCGATTTTTCCCACGAAATCAAGGTGCATAATGATGATGAAATAGGTCGTCTGGCAAAATTATTCAATTATATGACCCTTGAACTGCGGCGTCTCGATCGCATGAATCTGGCGAAAATTATCGAGGAAAAACGCAAGTTCGAGACGATCATAAAAAACATCGCCGATGGCGTCATTGTTACTGATCCTCAACTCAAAATTTCTGTTCTGAATGAGACAATCAGAAAATGGTACAATCTGGAAGATAAGGATTACTCAGGACAGGATTTCGAAAAATTCATCGAGGATGCCAAGCTGCTGCAACTCATCGAAGAGGCGACCCATCGGAAAAAGTCGGTCCTGCCGGGCGTGGAAATTTCCATCAAACCTGAAGGCGAATGGAAAATGCGCGTTCTCCAGGGAAGAGCGGCGCGTGTGCTGCAGGACGATGGTGTACTCATCGGTGTGGTGACCATCCTTCGCGATGTGACACAGCAGAAAGAAATCGATAAAATGAAAACGGAATTGGTCTCGATGGTGGCGCATGAATTGCGTTCCCCGCTAACCAGTATCTCCGGTTTCAGCGAACTGCTGTTGGATGAGGATATTTCGCGCGAGCAATCGGAAGAATATGCGCGCATTATCCTGACCGAAGCTTCCCGCCTCAGCGACCTGATCAATAAATTTTTAGACATTTCCCGCATTGAATCCGGTCGCATCCAACCGAAAAAAACCGATATCGATCTGAACGAAATTGTTCAAATGGTCGTGGGCAACAATTCCTATCTGGCAAGCCAGAAAGAGATCGATGTCGAGATTCATGATGCCGAAAACCTTCCCCTCATCCGCGCTGACGCCGGGATGATGGAACAGGTTTTCCTCAATTTGTTTTCAAATGCCGTCAAATATAGTCCCGCGCACACTCGCGTTGATATCGTGCTCAAAAACTCGGATCAGAATGTGATCATTGAAGTCCATGATCAAGGCTTTGGAATTCCGCGTGAGGCGATTCCTAAAATATTTGATAAATTTTATCGTGTTACGGATGACGAAAATGTCCGCGAAGTGACTGGATCCGGATTGGGACTTTCTTTGGTCAAACAGATCGTCGACATGCATGGGGGACATCTTGAGGTCGAAAGTCAGGTGGGTCGCGGATCAGTTTTTTGCGTATTTCTGCCGCGTTTGAATTCAAAACGTACTGCGGTGATGGCGGAAAATTCCGAGGATATCATTCAATAACTATTTCTTTAGAACTTTATCGTACTGCAGCCTTGGGAAAATGCGATGCAAGAGGAGACAATTCTTCAGATCGAGGATGATGAAGATGTCCTCGAATTTAGCAGCCGAATATTTACCGACGCAGGTTATCATTTTTTCAGAGCCAAGACTATCGAAGCAGGGCTATTAATCGCCAAAGAAAAGTTGCCTGCTTTGATCATCCTGGACTATCTCGTCGGCGATAGAACTGCAATCGAATTTATGACCAGATTATCGAATGAGCAGCAATATGCTGAGCTCCCGGGAACTCCCATCATCCTGCTCTCAGGCAGATCTGATTTGATGAATGTGCTGGAAGCCTACTTTGACCAAGGTTTACGCGCAGTGCTGAAAAAGCCGTTTGGAATGCGGGAACTGCTGAATGTCGTGGATAATATCCTCCGCCTGGAGAGAGCACGATTTCGGAATTGCAAGAGTTCGTCTATGTTCCGGGAACTGCCGCCTCGAGATGATGAATGGTGGGAAGAGGTGAGTCTCTCCGCAGAGACGATCGTCGGATTGTCGCGGGAAATTTATATGAATTCCTCCAATTGGGATACCGAAAAGGGGTTGATGGATGTGTTTGCGATCTATAACAGCAGTATGAGACTGGTGCAGCTCATTCAAAAAAAAATGCCCGCCGATACTTCTCTCTCGTCGGCCATGACCGGTCGAGCCTGAAATGAGCTTGTTTTAAATATCTCCGTTCAATCGATGACCAATTTGCCGCGCGAAAGGATCAATTTGCTGTTGATTTCCACCGTGGCTTTACAGACGACAGCATCCAAATGTATGGGGATGTCGTTGCGGCCGCCAAACAAGGTATTGTTGCCTATTCCAATGTGAATAGTACCCAAGATTTTTGCATCTTCTACTATGCAACCGGAAAGTTGTGCCGCATCATTAGTGCCCATCCCAAACTCAGCGATGACGCGGCTATGCGGTCCGAGCGCTGAGAGATGTCGACTCAGTTTTACCGCTGTTGAACCTCCGCTGATTCGAGCCGCTCGGCCTTCTTTGATCTGAATAGTCAACGGCTCCTGCTCGGAAGGAATAATCCCCAGACCACTGTCGACAATTAATTGTCCTTCGCACTTTTCTTCATCCGGTACAATCAATGCTTCTCCGGCGGGCAAATTGGAAAAGGCGCCCGGCGTTTGCACAATGCCGGTATCGGCATATCCGCGTCTCGTGGAAACCGGAATGGTGAGATCCGTTCCGTTAATGGAAGTCACATGAATTTCCGATGCCATGCTCAAGATATCCGCTAATTTTTTACTGAGGCGCGACGTGCGCTCTAAATTCATGTCCGCAATGCGGCCGAAACTGTTGAGCGTGAGCGACGGCATGGTGATGATACGAGTGCCGGCCATACACGCCTGTCGATGCGCATCCGTATAAAGTATAGTCGGTGAGGTTATTGCCACCACCGCCTGGACCTGGCGCATGAATGTGGAAATCGCCGAGTGGAGAGGCGTGTGCTGAGAGAAAGGGGGAAGCTGGAGGAGAAAGGTATTTTTTGTTTTTTTGCTTGCGGCTGTGAGAATATACGAAGCAATCTCCATTTGTGCCTCAGTCGCTAAAATCAGCAGCGATTCATCCTTGCGAAGGTCAAGACATTTATTTACCGCTGTCTGGGCCGCTTTTTCATATTTTGTCATGGTCATCACCACAACACGTTTTGATTTCTGGTTTTATTTCCTCCAGGCTTTCTTCTTCTCTGAGCAACACCACACCCTGCCGGGCCATCTGGTTGATGAACATTCCCAGTCGAGGGTAAACTGGTTCGATAGCCTCCCCAAATTTGACCTTTAAGTGGTGTGCAATATCAAGCACGCTATTCTGACCATCAATATGTTTCCAGGCATGCGTTCCGATCTCGTCCAAGTGAAGTTTCAAGTGAGACCGACGCTTGAGACTCGGGATCAGCCGCAGGAGAATCGGATTTTGTTTGCGCGGGACGAGGAGCACAATTCGTCCGTTGATCTCTTCGTATTCGCTGTTTTTAAGCGGCCTCATCTTGAGCAGATTGGGTGCAGCATTGTTCTCCTGATTCGACATTATCTTGATTGTTTCTTTTTGTTCTGCAATTCTACCAATGGGAATTTAATCAATACATAACCCAAAAGAATAAATACCAAGACGCCCAACCACCAAAAGCCGTCAAAATTAACCAAGCCGACCATCGCCTGCAGATCGATTTGGGCGACGACAAGAGCAGCGAGGATGATGCCCATCAGTGCTTCTCCCGCAACTAATCCCGAAGCGAGAAGCAGACCGGTATTCTCAACCGTGCTGGTTTCTTGCTCATTTGCGCATTTTTTTTCAGCTAATTTGTCAACAATGAACTTGATTAGCCCGCCCATAAAAATTGCAAAGGTGGTGTTAAACGGCAAGTACATGCCCACGGAGATCAGCATGGGAGAGGGTGCGTTAATTAAAATCAATCCTACCGCAAACAACATACCAGCGATGACCAAAGGCCAGGCCATCTCACCCGCCACTATTCCTTTGCTCATCATCGCCATTAAACCGGCCTGAGGTGCAGGAAGGGCATCGCTGCCGATTCCATTTGCCTGATGGAGGAGCATAATCGGAATCACCATCACCAATGACGCTGCCGTGACGCCGACCAAACCGCCGATTTGCATCCGCCAGGGAGTACCGCCGAGAAGATAACCGACTTTCCAGTCCTGCATCATATCACCGGCAACACCGGCAACGCAGCAAACCACTGAAGCCACTCCAAGCACGGCGGCTACTCCAGGATTGCCTTTCATCCCGACCAACACCATCAAGAGAGCAGCAATTAATAGCGTAGAAAGCGTCAGGCCTGAAATGGGGTTGGAAGAACTGCCGATAATGCCGACCAGATAGCCGGCGACCGCAGCGAAGATAAATCCTGCAAAAGCCATGACCACTGCCGCCAGGATCGCCGATCCCCATTGATGGCTGAAGGATTGATACAATACGACCATGCAGATCACCAGCATTCCAATGGCCAAAAGCGTCATTCCCAAGGGTGCGTCCTTGTCAATTCGCGATGTTTGCTCTCCACTTTTTCCGCTCGATCGAATGTCCTGAATACTGCGACTGAGACCGCCGGCAAGATTTTTCCTCATTCTGAACAGCGTATAAAATGCACCGACCAGCATGCCGCCCACGGCGATTTGTTTGACTGTCGAACTATAGGCGGCCTTGGCTATGGTCATCCAGTCATGAGCGTCGGCGAACGGCGCCAATTGATCGCCCATCATAAACAGTACGATGGGCATCAGGAACATCCAACCAAAGACTCCGCCGGAAAAGGTGATCGCAGCCAGCCGGAAACCAATGATATATCCGACGCCTAAAAAAG
>RPQV01000153.1 GCA_003818595.1 Calditrichota bacterium | reverse complement strand
GTCGGGTGATTCCGGCGCCAGCGCGAGGGCCTGCGATGCCGCGCGAGACGCCATCTCCAGACGTTCGGGGGAATGATCTTCCCAAAGGACATATAGTCGGGCGTGGGCGCGTGCGAGTTCGGCGAATGCCGTGGCAAACCCCGGATCCAGGTTTACCGCCTGTTGATAACCTTCAATAACCTGCAACCAGTTCTGCACGGTAAAATGAGGGCGTGCCTCATAGAAACGGGCGCGCAGATAAGCCTGATAGGCTTCCAAGTTCTCCGTCGGCATCTTTTCAATGGATTTGCGCTCCGTTTCGAGGAGAGTAATGCCCATTTTTTCAACGACTTTTTGCGATATTTCTGATTGAATCTGGAATATGTCGTCCATGACGCGATCATAAGTTTCAGCCCACAGAGTTATTTTATTGGAAATCTGCAGCAGGTGCGGAGTGATGCGCACGCGACCGGCGCCGGTCGTGGCCGAAGGCGCCCAGCGCACCGCGCCCTCCAGGGCATAATCAACCTTCAGTTCTCTGCCGATCTGCTCGATGGTTTTATCCGTTTTGGCATATTGAACGGCGCTGGTTCTGGAAATGACGCCCAATCCACTCAAGGAAGCGAGTCGGGTGGTCAGTTCCTCGGTCATCCCGTCGGTGAAATATTCATTTTCAACCGGACCCAGATTTTCAAAAGGAAGAACCACCAGGCGTTTGACTGGTGGTGATGCAATCTTCTTTTTGTGTGTCCAGTCGAATTTAAAAATTACAGCCACAGCGCTGATCAGCAAGGCGATACCCAACATGGCCATCGCTGCTCGTTTCAAATTCTGCTTTCGCTTGCGTGTATGCAAATGGCTCGCCGTCGTTTTGACATTTGTACCCTGATGGAGCGCTGTCAGATCAGTCAGCAGATCATGGGCGCTTTGATAACGAGCAGATTGTTTTTTTTGCAGACAGGAATCGATGATCGAGATCACATCGTGTGGAACATCGGGCCGGTGTGCCGACAACGGCGGCGGCGCTTCATTCAAA
Source organism: Calditrichota bacterium (assembly GCA_003818595.1). Lineage (GTDB taxonomy): Bacteria > Zhuqueibacterota > Zhuqueibacteria > Residuimicrobiales > Krinioviventaceae > Fontimicrobium. The sequence goes on along the minus strand of RPQV01000153.1, from coordinate 6,530 downwards.
ATCGAATATAAAACAGCCTGTTCGTACTCGCCCTTGAACGGCAGCTGGCCTGTGTGCATCTCGTACAGAATGACACCAAGAGACCAAATGTCCGTACGATGATCGACGGATTCGCCCCTGGCCTGCTCGGGCGACATGTAGGAGACAGTGCCGATGGTTGTTCCCGTTTTGGTCAATTGGGTCTGACTGTCCAGTTTGGCGAGACCGAAATCCAGAATTTTCACCACGCCGTCGCTGGTGATAAAGATATTTGCGGATTTAATGTCGCGATGGATGATCCCCTTTTCATGCGCCTTGGACAATCCTTCGGCTATTTGCATGGCGATGGCCAGCGAATCTTCGATACTCAAGGGGCCGCGATCTATCTTCTGCTTGAGCGTCTCCCCTTCATAGCAGTCCATGACCATGAAGATCTGTCCTTCATTGGTTTCGTCGATATCATGGATGCTGCAGATATTATGGTGCGAGAGGGCTGAAGCCGCCTGCGCCTCGTGGATGAAACGCTCCTTGGCTTCGGTGTTGAGTGTGAATTGCGGCAGGAGAAACTTTAGCGCCACAATACGCTTGAGCCGGGTGTCCTCCGCTTTATAGACGACGCCCATGCCGCCCTGATCCAATTTTTCCAAAATCTTGTAATGGGAAATGGTTTGGCCGATCATTGATTTCTCCTGGTGATCGGAATGCTGTGAACTGGTCTTCAGGAGACAAAATTGTACTGGAGTGAAATTCCGCGCTGTTCCGGCTGAATCGGACTCGATGGAGTTCCGTTAATCCCGTTGTCGTCTGGTTTAATAATACAAAAACAAAGCGAGGATGTCAAGGCGAATCAGCCTGGACAAATGGCTATCTTTTCGCCTGTCTTTTCCCGAAATTCAAAAATGACTTGCGGGCTTCAGAGGCAACGAACAACTTTTGGATACAGCTGACTGATGAATTTAAATAATCCTGCATGTGACTGAGACTGGAGAACAATTTCTCTGATTCGACATAAATCTCCATAGGCAAATAGGAAAGCTTGAGCAATGAGTCGGCAATAATCGACGGCATCTTTCGCCACATGGCGGCTAAATTCGGCAGCGGAGGAATTACTTTGTGCCCTAAAATCAATCCTTTTTCTGTTTCTAATAGCATCAGAACATAGGGATAATACGGTCTTCCATCCTTTTCCATCACCGAATGATGCGACATGAAAACGTCCATTTCGACGGCCATTTTTTTATGAGGCAAACTCTTTAATTTTTCAAAGGCGATCATGTCGGACACGAATTCAATCTGATTTGAAATTGCGGATTCATGCCAAACGAAATCCTGCCACTCGAATTGACCACCCTTGCTTGTGCGTTTGCGCAGCAAATAGCCATTTCCATCATCGGGGAGTAAAATGGCAGGATCCTCGTCCGCCCGCTGTGACACCTCAATCGTCTGTTCCAGCGCCATAATCAGAAATTGTGCCTCCGCAGAATTGATAAACCAGGGCATAAAACCCGGCTGATAACTTCTGAACATGGGCCACGCACTTTTGCCCCTGAAAGTTAATCCCAACTTTTTAATTGTTTTATGATCTTCTTTGAATAAATAATCTCGATCTTCAAAGGATGCCTGAAGTTGGGGCATTTCAATGATTCTCTGCAGAGTCAATTCTGTTTCGAACTCGCTCTCTTGAAAATTCCAAAACTCGCGCAATCCCTCTTCTCCACGATAAACAACAATCGAATAATGCTCACCCAGTGAGCCCATGATGCTGATAAATCCGATTTCCTCAGTATGAGGATTTTGAACCGCGAAAAGATCAACCTCTTCAAGTTCATCCCAGGGGGCAATTTCCTTAATTTTCCCCATCAGATCATACAGTGTTCTATACTCTTCAGTCGAAGGCATTTTATTCTGCATTTTTATTCTCCATTTTCACCATACAATTCTTTGCTCATTGACTTTTGGCGCCGAAATGAGGAGCAGGCCGACCTCGAACCGACGATTGTCCTCTCGCGGGTTTTTTCTTTGAGAATTTACCTCCTGCAATAAAAACTGGTTTCCGGCACTCTTTGTTTCACGATATCGGCGGATTCGTATAGGATGGAGAGATCAAAGCCGCCGCCTTTTTGGAAGTAGATGATCTCGATTCGATGTTTCCCTTGCTGGAGATATGCTTTTGCGTTCTTTTCGATGACATCATGAAGACCGTCATTGTCAATCAGGAGCTTGTCTCCGATGACAAGGCGGCTGCCATCGTCGGAACTCAAATAAAAGGTGTAAATATCACCCTTTGGAATATCGATGAATCCGGAATAGCGAAATGCAAATGACTCGTCCTTTTTCCGTTCATTCATTTTCAAATTTGTGGCAACTCCAGAACTGATGACAGTCTGCACATTCAAATCCGGCAGTTTGTCCCAATTACCTTCATAATAAAAATAGCCGAGCCCGTTTTGCAGATCGGCAAGATTTAATTCAGCGGCAAGCTTGGGAAGACGTTTAATCACCAACGAATCACCATTGCCGGGTATATTATAGCCGTAATAAGGGATAGCCTTGATCACCGTCGGCTGGGTGATCACCAGTGGTTTTTCATAGGGAGCGGCATCAAGCCCCGGTTCCGAATTGTTCATTGTATATCGAATCGTTTTCGCAAAACTATCCATCTTGACCAAGACCGAATCGTCCGGCGATAACAGGTTGCCGGTTGTCGTAAAATGAATCGGCTCCGAATTCCAATCGGAAAAAATAAATTTCAATCCGTCATAGGTTCCTTTATAGGGAATAGTTCCGTGAATTTCCAGCGGATACTCTATGAATTTCCAGATTAATCCTTTGGGAGAGTTTAATTCGAGAGTTTTCGCCAGAGCATTCACCCCCATTCCCAAACCTTCATTAGCAACCGTAATATAAAGATAATTCTCGAGTTTTTGATTCTTGGTCAAGAAGGCTTCGGTCCTTTTGAGCAAAACTCCATAATCCCACCACATACTGGGACTGAGGGCAAGATACGAATTGAATAGGCGGGGATCAGTTATAAATGCATGCATCACAAAAATTCCCCCGAAAGAAGTTCCTGCAAGCGCACGATAATCACATGTGCGATAATTTTTATCGATAAAGGGAATCAATTCATTTTTAATAAAACTCAAGAACTTGTCTGCTCCGCCTCCCATCTTGCTTTCTTCATTCCGAGTCACCACCAGATCTCGATCGCGGAAATCAGAAGTCTGAACCGCTACTAATATCATCTGTGGAATCACGCCATTGCTGGAAAGAACACCGATCGCCTGTGAGGTGCTAACATAATTCCATTGCCCGTCGGTGATATAAAGAACCGGGTATCTTTTTGTTGACGAATGATAGTTATCAGGAAGGGCGATCATAATCGTTCGCTCTTCGTTCAGCAGGTTAGAATGCAGCTTGAGTGAATAGCCTACGGTTATTGGTTCGGTTTTAATTTGGTCAATCGTCGCTATGACGGCCTTTTCTGCTTCCTGTTTGATTTGCGCTGAGGCGATGGTGACCACGAGCATCCCGATAAGCAATGAAGAATTTGATTTCATGGTGACTCCAGTTTTATTATTCGACCTTTGAGCGTTTCCTGATCATTTAGATCGTTAATCACTCGATCATCCATAACGTAACTGAATCCTTATCCCTGATATAAATGCGGTTTTCGGTGATGAGCGGGTGAGCCCAGATTTCGGGAGCGCCCACCTGATACCAGGCCAATTGCCGATATTCCTTGCCGCTGGGCTGATAGACAACCATCTCGCCATTGATCCCCAAAGCGATGAGACATGACCCGGCGTCGACAATAGACGCACTGGGTCCGCGAACGGAATTGTTCGTCCACAGCAACTCGCCGGTCTCCGCATTCAGACAGATCAAGTCATTGGCAGCATGCCCGAACAGCAGCCCCTCTTTGTACACCGGCGTGGTGAAACGCGTGCCGACCTGCGCCGTGCTGTTGTTCCATTTGATTTCTGCCGCAAATTGGCCCTGACGACGGCTGACGGCAATGGCCATCACCCCCATTCCCTGGCCGGTGACATAGACCGTTTGACCATGGATCACCGGCGTGGTCGAATTCACCGGCCGGGACTCGAAGGGTAGACTCCACAAAAGCGAGTGATCCTGCAGACTGACGGCGAAAACATTTTTTTCGCTCAGCGTCACAATTTGCGGCACGCCGTCCACTGTCATGATCATCGGCGATGAGGGAGACGGGGCGCCGCCGCTGTATTTCCACCGCGGTTGTCCGTCGGCCAAAGCAAATCCGATCAGCGCCCCCTGCTCGTCGCCGCCAATATAAACGATGCACTCATCATTGACCATCATGGGGGACATGGATGTTTCGAATTGATAGGGTGTATTCAGATAATCGGCAGCCGACTGTTTGCGCCACAAGAGTGTGCCGGTCGCTGCATCAAAGCAGGAGAGAATGCCGCCGACGCCCAGGGTGACCAGTTTGCCGTCCACTACCACCGGGGAACTGCGCGGCCCCGGATGGCTCGCACTGGGCCCGGAGGCGACCATCTCTGCCGGGTAGGCTTGTCGCCAAAGCAGTTCGCCGTACACCGCATCGATGCAGCTGATGACTTCGTCGGCGTTCTGGCGGCCGTGAGCATACAGCCTGTTTTCCACCAATGCCGGCGAAGAATCGCCCAGGCCGACCGGCGTCGTCCACTTTTTATTCAGCGTTTGCGGCCAGGCGGCGGGTGCAACCCAGGTGGACAATTTGCCGTCTCGATGGGCGCCGCGCCATTGCGGCCAATCCTGCGCCCCGATAAGTGCTACGGAAGAGAAAATCATGATAAAAGCAATCACGGTCCTAAAACTGATAATTTTCATACCATCCCTCAACTGGTAATGATGCTGTGCAAAAGAGACGAAAGCCATTTATGAATCATGTACATGCGGCTATTGACATGACAATCGCAGCATGTGGTAAAACCGACTTGATCTCAACCTTGTTCCGATTGTAATTCTCGGAAGATCAGCAGAAATGTATGATCTCTTGTTTGAAAAAGCAATAGATTCTGACGATGTAAGCTAATTTCATTGAATGATTGGTTAACATCGTACCTCAATGACCAGTTTGGCAGGGGATATGTCCGAGTCTGAATTTGTATTTTTGTTTATTTTTAATATATTGAGACGGCCTATATCGACCCTGGTGCAGCAGCAACAGCCGGCAAGTTTTTATCCGGTTCAAATTTATGCTGAGCATTTCACGGGCGGTTACTACTTTTATCGGCTCCAGGTTGGCGATCGAATGGAATACAGGCGCACGCTCCATTTAAAATAGCCACATATGGAATTGAAGGATGCAGCAAATATTGGAATAGAGGCTTGCGAAAACAGGAAAGGAGTCATCAATGAGCCAACCCAAAATCTTTTCTCTTTTAATTTTAACAGCACTGATCGCCGTTCACACCCTGACCGCAGGGGACTTGGGCGTCGGCATCATCATCGGCGAACCGACCGGCCTTAGTCTCAAAAAATGGATCGATGAGGAACATGCGTTCGACGCCGGAGTCGCCTGGTCGTTTTCCGGCAATAATTCACTCCATTTTCACGCCGACTATCTGGTTCATCGTTTTGGCGTTCTCCAGTCGCTCGATCTGCCGGGACGCTCGGCGTTTTACTTTGGCCTGGGCGGACGAATAAAACTGGCTGAGGATCAAAAAGGCCAATTTGAGAATGATCAGCAGGTCCGGTTGGGAATCCGAGTGCCCCTGGGCATTTTCTACAAGATTGCCGATGCGCCGATCGATCTCTTTGTCGAGGTTGTTCCGGTGCTGGATTTGATTCCCGACACCGACATCGGCCTCAATGCGGCGATCGGCGCGCGATTCTATTTCTGAACAACAGGCTTTTGCATCTAGTCCCCCACATTCTAAAAAGAGATGAATAAGCAGAACAGCGAGCACCAAAAGCGGCGCTCGATAATGATAACCGTAATGGTGGTTGTAATTGCATCCATAGACCTTTTCCCCAACCGTACATAATTCGAACCCTGTTGTGAGCCTAATGTCCTATGGGAGAAAATGGGCGATGGGCTTGAGAGCGATTGATATCTGACACTATTTGCTCTGCGAACAGATTTTTTTTCGGCCGCATGATATTGGAAAAACTGTTGACCCTTCACCACGTGGTTTGATTATAAAGACTCTGATTCTCACCCGCAATACCGCCTTTTCTATTGACTTTCGCAGGGGGAGTGCCGGCGGGACTTTATAAAATACTGTAGAAAACATTGCCGCACGAACAAAGTTTTTTTCCCTGATGAAAATTTTCATTGACATTTTGTATCAAGACACTAAATAAATAGTAGAATAATTCATATATAAAACATAATAACAAAAAATGGTAAAAGTTTTATATAAAGTTACATAATTAGTAGTTTAAAATGTTCATTGAAATAGAATTCCTCTCCACCATCGAGGAAAGATGATCCATTATGGGATCGGCGTCATTCAGTGACCTGATTCGCAAAACAAAATGCAGGGTTCTTCCATGATTCGATTGTTGTGCGCGAATCACTCATG